>CANHGA010000189.1 GCA_947460085.1 Synechococcaceae cyanobacterium | reverse complement strand
GCTAATGCGAATGATGGCTGCCAGGGTTCGGGGCGACTGGGGTAGTCGCTTGCGATCAAAACATGCCAGGGCTGGGATTACCATTAATGGCACGGCGAGCTGCTGGCCGCGATACCGTAAATTCTTCAGAATTAAGCTTCGAAAATTGCTTTGCTCTTGGGTGGAGAGAACCACCGGTGAGATGTAGCCCTTTTTCTGAAGACTTATCAGGTCGCGATTGGAGGCCAATAGAAGGACGTCGGGACCCAAGCCCCGCTTGGTTCGATAGCTCATTTCCTGTTCGAGGCGGTCAGAGGGAAGGGCTCGATACCTGATTCTTAGCTTGGGATTGATTCGCTTGAATTCCTCGATCTCATCTAGGAGGAGCTTTTGCACCCTGGCTTGCTCAATCGGATCTGCCTTCGACGAGAGTTCCGCCAGCACTGTGATGGAGCTGTCCAGGCCGAAAATGCCGTTGTTCCCATTGAACCCACACCCCGACAGCAACCCGCTGAGGGCCAACACCACGGCCAGAAAGCGGCTCTGAGCCATTGGTGCCGACATCCCTGGAATACTCCTAGGTTTGCATCCTCCGGACTGACCCCTTGGGCGTTCAACACCTCTTGTTGTGGTGCCTGCGTGTGTATTCAGCCAAGACCCAGATCCAGTTGCTGAACCCCTGAGCTGCCAGGCGATGGTCGACTCCGGCGTTTGCGGCTTTGAGTTGCCTGGTTCGAGCGGCGGGATCCGTGTTGCTTGTGAATCGATTGGGCGATCTCCCGGAAGCCCAGCTCCTGGCGAAGGGCCCAGATCCGCTCCCGGGCTTCCCGGGCTGCGGCGGCGGGCTCCACGATCGGTAGGGGATAGTCGCTGCCAAGCACGCAACCCACCCGTTGTTGGGTGATCTCCGCCATCAACCAGGGTTCATGGAGATGCACCGCGGGCACGGCCGCCAGTTCGGGTAGCCACTGGCGGATGAAGTCGCCGGTGGGGTCGTGGTCCTGGCCCTGTTTGATCGGGTTGTAAATGCGGATGGTGTTGATACCCGTGGTGCCGGATTGCATCTGGCATTGGCTCCAGTGGATGCCCGGCTCGTAGTCGACGAACAGCCGCGCCAGGTGCAAGCCGCTGTCGCGCCACGGCAGCCAGAGGTGGTGGCTGGCCACCGACATCAGCATGGCCCGCATGCGGAAGTTGATCCAGCCGGTGGCATGCAGCGCTCGCATGCAGGCATCCACGAAGGGCAGTCCGGTGCGCCCCCCAGCCCAGAGCTCGAGGCGTTCAGGGTTGCTTGGCCGCAAGCCGGTGGTGAGGGGATGGAGTTCGCGGAACTCCAGATCCGGCTGGCTTTCCAGCTTCTGGATGAAGTGGCAGTGCCAGTGCAGCCGCGCCTCGAAGCCCCGCAGGGCCCGCAGCCACTGACCGCGCCCATGGCTCGATTGGGCTTGAAGCCCGTCGCGGCAGCGGCGGCTGTGCTGCACCACCTCCCGCATCGACAGGGTGCCCCAGGCCAGATGGGGCGACAGGCGCGAACAGCTCTCGAACGCCGTGCGCGGGCTCGAGAGCTCCCGGTGGTAGTTCGCCCCGCGCTCGCTGAGAAAGCTCTCCAGTAGGGCTAGTCCCTGCCGCCGCCCTCCAAGTTGCCGGCCCGGGCAGGGATCCGGCGCCAAACCGAGGTCGGCGGCGGCGGGGATGGGGCCAGGGTCGATGCCCACCAGGGGTTGCAGGGCCTGGGGCGCTGGTGCCACGGGTTCGGCCATGCGCCCCTCCCAGCGCCCGGCCCAGCCGTTGCGGCTGGGCAACCGGCGAACCACCCCGAACTGGGGGAGCTCATGCCAGGGGATGCCCTGGCCCTTGGCCCATTGGGCCACGGCGCGATCGCGGGCATAGGTCCAGCCGTTGCCGGTTTCCTCATGGCTCCATAGCCCCGCGATGCCGAAGTGGCGTCGCGCCCGCTCCAAGACGTCGACCGCCGCACCGGTGCGCACTACCAGCTGCTGTCCCAGATCTGCGAGCGAAACCCGCAGCTCCTCCAGTCCCTCGGCGCAGAAGTTCCATTGGCGCGCCGAGCAGTCGCCCTGCTGCCACAGCTCGGGCTCCACGATGGCCAACGGCAGGACCGGGCCCTGGCGACTCGCCTGCAGCAGTGGCTGGTGGTCAACGACCCGCAGATCCCGCTTGAACCAGACGATCTGGAGCCCTTCCATGGCTTTAGATCAACTGACCCCCACGGCCTGGGGCCCCCATGGCCTGGGCGCCGAAGTGCTGGGTCATCTCCGCTTGCATGTGCCAGGCCTTCAGCAGAGACATGGCCACGTCGCGCAGCTCTTCGATATCCGTGCAGCCCTGAATGGCCCTGGATTGGGCTTCTTGCTCGAACTGGCGGGCAAGGGAGCGGCTTTGCAACGGAATGGAACGCAAGTGAATAAAAGCTACAAAGCCTGGCCTGGGGCTGTTGGCGTAATCACCCATGGGGGCGAGTTTGATCGGGATCCTCCGGGAGCCCTTTCCATTGCAGGGCCAGGCGCCGGGCCAGGAGTAGCAACGGATAGATCCGCCTGGTTCGACTGGGTACGGCAAAGAGGCCCCGCAACAGTTGCAGGAGGGGGCCGCTGGGGGCGAGGCGCCGGCAAAGTTCGGAGATTGCTTCTGCCCCGTGCCAGGCCTGCTCCCCTTCGAGCAACACCGCCCCTTCCGCCAGGTTGAAACCCCGCGCCTTCAGAGCAGCGCGCAGATCGTGATCGGCCCTGCCATCACGGAGCTCAAGCAGGGGTATCCCTCCCGTGAGCTCGGTGGCGAGGGCGAACTGGCGACAGAAGGGGCAGCCGCCGTCGTAAACGAGAGCCAGCGTCATTGCGCCATCCTGGCCACCTCTTCGCCCACCCCGTGACTCGCCTGCTCTCCTTCGTCTTGGTTCTGCTGCTGCTCCTGCCAGCCCCAGCTGCCTGGGGGGCGTCGGCATCGGTGGTGTCGGCAGCGGCGTCAGACCACTACCTGTGCGAGGGCGATCCCTTGGAGGCCCTGCCCTACAGCGGTGCCGTTGATGCCAGCGGGATTCCCAATAGCGATGGGGGCACCGTGCCAGGGGCCTTCATCGTGTTGCAGTGGCGAGGTCTCAGCCTGCAGTTGCCCCGCACCAACAATGCGGGCATCCCCAGCTATACCGATGGCCGCTGGTGGTGGCAGGCCGTGGATGCCGATCGGCCCGACTTCCGGGAACACCGCGGCAGCTTCAAGACCTATGCCTGTTCCCGATAAGCCGCTTCGGCGAGATGGTTCGGCTCCAGAAGGCCCTGCGCGGCATCTTGATTCCGGTGGATCTACTGGTCACTTGGCCAGAGAGGTCCCAGCCCTTAATGGGGAGATTGCTTGCGCCTATGGCGACTCCCTTGCTACGGCCAGGGCGGCCAACAGGCCGCCGCCAAAACCGCTGAGATGGCCGATCCAGCTCACCCCCGGCGGCGAAAAAATTGGCAGCAGACTTGGCAGTACCCCCGCATAGGCGACCAGGGCCAGCACCGATAGGAGTAAGGAGAGCGGCCGCTTTTCAAGCCAGCCGATCAGCAACAGGTAGCCAAGGAGTCCGTACACGACCCCGGAGAGTCCGTGACTGCCGTTGGGCCAAAGCAGCCACACAGGAATAGCTGTGGCATACACCCCCAACCAAACAGCCAGATAGTCGCGGCGCCCGCGTACCAAGACCAGCCAGGAGAGGGGCAGAAAGGTCAGGGAATTGGCCAGCAGATGGCCAAAACCGCTGTGGCTGAAGGGGGCTGTCAACACCCCAAGGAAGGAGCCCCCGGGCGTCATCGGCAGGTTCCAGTTGCCTCCGAAGATCAGCTGGTCCACCAGTTCCTGCAGCCAGGGGATCAGCAAGATCAGCGGTGGGATCAGCAGATTGAATCCGGCTCGGGCGATCCAATGATCCAGACGCTGGGGCAGAGATTCACTCACGGCTCGTCCTTGACGCTTCAGCGCAGCATGACTGCCGAACGGGGAGCAGCCTGTTTGCGGTAAAAAGGCTGCATCGGGATTTTCGCCTGATGAGTCCAATCCTGAGCTTCTAATGCCCGCACCAACCGTTCTTGTGACCGGCGCCTCTAGCGGTATTGGTGC
>CANHGA010000188.1 GCA_947460085.1 Synechococcaceae cyanobacterium | reverse complement strand
GGTGGGCATCGGACCTGGCGCCGCCTGCACCTCCCGGGGCGTTCTCGGCATCGGCATTCCCCAGGCCACCTCGGTGGCCGACTGCGCTGCCGCCCGCGACGACTACTTCAAAGAAAGTGGTCGCTACGTACCAATCGTGGCCGATGGCGGCATCGTCACGGGCGGCGACATCTGCAAGTGCCTGGCCTGCGGGGCCGATGCCGTGATGATCGGATCCCCCATTGCCAGGGCCGCCGAAGCCCCCGGCCGGGGCTTCCACTGGGGCATGGCCACCCCCAGCCCGGTACTGCCCCGCGGCACCCGGATCAAGGTGGGCACCACCGGCAGCCTGGAAAAAATCCTGCGGGGTCCCGCTGGCCTCGATGACGGCACCCAGAACCTGCTGGGCTGCATCAAGACCTCCATGGGCACCCTGGGAGCCCGCACCCTCAAGGAAATGCAGCAGGTGGAAGTGGTCGTTGCCCCTTCCTTGCTCACGGAGGGCAAGGTCTACCAAAAAGCCCAACAGCTGGGCATGGGCAAGTAGGTCCTATCTTGAATTTGTGGGGGCTACGGCTCGCACACTCCTCACACCCTCCGGCCCGGCGCGTCCGGGCTTTTTGTCTTCAGCTGCAGGCCCCATTTCCAAAGGCCTGCAACGCTTCCCTAAAATCGGTGGTTGCCAACAAACAACCTTGCTAGATTCCCAGAACCCTGGTCCCTGCAAGGATGTCGAGCGCCACCGCAGTCACTGACGCATCGTTCGAGCAAGACGTGCTCAAGAGCGATGTGCCCGTGCTGGTTGATTTCTGGGCCCCCTGGTGTGGCCCCTGCCGCATGGTGGCTCCCATCGTCGACGAAATCTCCAAGGAATTCGAAGGCAAAATCAAGGTCTTCAAGCTGAATACCGACGAAAACCCCAACGTCGCCAGCCAGTACGGGATCCGCAGCATCCCCACCTTGATGATCTTCAAAGGCGGCCAAAAAGTCGACACCGTGGTGGGTGCGGTGCCCAAGACCACCCTGTCCGGCACGATCTCCAAATACCTCTAATCCAGCAGCCCTGAGGCTCGGCCTGCAGCATCCCAGGCCCGAGGCAACCCGCGAGCACAGCATGAGCCGGATCGGCCTGATCGACTACGGCATGGGCAATCTGCATTCCGTGCAGCGCGCCTTTGAACGGATCGGCACCAGCGTGGTCTCCGTGCCCGACTCAGGCGCCATGGAAGCCTGCGACGCCCTGGTTTTGCCTGGCGTTGGGGCCTTTGACCCAGCCATGGAGCGGCTGAACGCCAGTGGCCTGGCCCCAGCCATCCACACCTGGTGCCAGGCGGGAAAGCCCCTGCTGGGCATCTGCCTGGGCTTGCAACTGCTTTTCGAGGGCAGTGACGAGGGGATACTGCCTGGGCTGGGCCTGATCAAAGGCCGGGTGGTGGCGCTGCCGCGCAAACCCGGGCACCCCATTCCCCACATGGGCTGGGAACCCCTGGTGCCCGCCGAGCCCAGCCCCTTGCTCCCAGCGGGCAGCGGCGAGAACTGGGTGTATTTCGTGCACTCCTATGCCGCAAGCCCCAGCGATCCGCGCTGCACCACAGCCCTGGTGAACTTCGCGGACCAAACGGTCACCGCGGCGGTCTGGCAAGGGGCCATAGGGGCCTGCCAATTCCATCCCGAAAAATCTGGCGATGCGGGGGAGGCCATCCTGCGGCGCTGGCTGGCCTGGCTGCAGGCATGAGCGCCCCATGACCCTGCGCATCAGTGGCGGGCGCAAGCTCCTAAGCCCCCCTGGAGAGATCGCCAGGCCCACCGCCTCGAGGGTGCGGCTGGCGGTGATGAACCTGCTGGCCCCGGAGCTGCCCGGTTGCCGCTGGCTGGATCTCTGCTGCGGCAGTGGCGTGATGGCCTGCGAGGCCATCCAACGGGGGGCTGACGCGGTGGTCGCCATCGAGCAAGACCGACGCATCGCGGCGATTGCCAAGGCGAACCTCGAAGCCGTTGCCCAAGGCTCCCCCGGCAAATCCCACTTTTGGGTGCACTGCAGCGACGTGAAACGTTGGCTCGCCAAGGGGGCTGGGGCGAGCTCAGATTCAGCGAGAGCGGGAGATGGGGCCTTTGATCTGATCTATGCCGACCCCCCCTATACCGCCGGGCTCTACGGCGCGATTGCCACCGGGGTAAGCCGGGGGGGATGGCTCAAGCCGAACGGTCTGATGGTCTGGGAATGTGGCACCGCGAAATTACCCAACCTTCCCGCGGGGTGGCAACTGGCCGATCAACGGCGCTACGGCAGCACTAGCGTGATGATCCTGAAGCTGGATTCAGCTGTCGAGGATGGTGCCGCGCCGGTATTGGTTCCAAGCCGCCACAAATAGGCCAAGCAAGGTCACGGGAATCAGTCCGAGAACGATGCCGCAAAGCAGGGGTTCGATCATGGAAAGCCAGGTGACATGGTCAGGGCACAATTCTTTCACGCCCAGGGCCACTGGTGCGAGCCATTTCCACCAACTGTGACCAGCGAGTTCCCCCCCACCAAATCCCCTAGCGACTCGTCCAGCGAACCGTCCTTGGACGACGCGGTGCAACGGCGCAGCCTGATCGCGGCCCTGGTCGTCGCCGCCGCCATCGCTTGCATCGCCGTGGTGCTGCTGGTCTTACCGTCGACCCACAGGGATCCCTACACCCGCCAAACCCTGGATCTCCAGGGGTCGGCAGAGAACGGCGGCAAGTTGTTTCTGATCAATTGCGCTGGCTGCCATGGGATTGCGGGCCAGGGCCTAGTGGGGCCCAACCTGCATGGCGTTGCCAACCGCAAAAACCAGCGCCAACTGATTCAGCAGGTGGTCAGTGGCAAAACCCCACCCATGCCCCGGTTCCAACCGGAGCCCCAGGCGATGGCCGACCTGCTGGCCTATCTCAACAGCCTGGTCTGAGATGGCTGAGCCAGGATCTGCGCCCCCAAGGCCCCAGCGGGTCGTCGTGTTGGTGGAACCAGCCGGGCCCCTCAATGTGGGGAGCGTGGCCAGGCTGTGCGCCAATTTTCAAATCGATGCGCTGCGCCTGATCAATCCCCGCTGCGACCACCTGGGCCAGGAGGCCCGCTTGATGGCCGTCCATGCCGCGGCCATGCTCGAGGGCGCCACCGTGTTCAGCAGCCTGGCTGGGGCCCTGGCCGATTGCCGGCGGGTGGTCGCCACCAGTGGTCGCCACGATGGGGAACCCCTGCCCCTACTTCCCGCGTCCGAAGCCCTGGCTTGGCTGGTGGAACCCTCAGAGACCAACAACTCCCCCGTGGCGGTGGTCTTTGGCCGGGAGGATCGGGGCCTCTCCAACGACGAAATGCTCCAGGCAGGGCGGCTCCTCAGCCTTGGCACCGGCCCGGCCTACAGCTCCCTGAACCTCTCCCATGCCGCGGCCGTGGTGCTGCATGAACTGCACCAGCACCCCCGCGACCAGCCCCCCCAATCCGTGGGCCCATCCCCCCTGGCTGAACCCTGCCAGCGGCAGGACTTGGAGGCCATGCTCAGCGATGCGGAAAGCCTGTTGATGGAGGCAGGTTTTCTCTATCCCCACACCAGCCATGCCCGCATGGCCAAGGTGCGCAACCTGCTGCAGAGGGCCCAGATCTCAAGCGACGAGGTGGCCTTGGTTCGAGGGATGGTGCGCCAGTTGCGATGGGCCAGTCAAAGCCGCAACCCCAACCAGACCCCTTAGCGTCTGTGCACTCCCCAAACCCCATGCCTCCGTGACGGCTGGCCGTTCGCCCCGCAGTCCCAAAAAACGGCTTCCTCAGCCGCTCCAGCTGGTGCTCAGGCTCGCCGTAATGGGCATTGGCCTAGGTGTCATCACGGGCACCGCCTTGAAGCTGCTAGCCCCCCACCTGGCCCAGGGAGCCATCCAAACCCCAAAGGTTGAGGCCGCCAACCCCAGCGTGGCAATTGGCAGCCAAGGCTTGAGTAGCGGCAGTTTTGAACCCCGCACCGAACTCAAGGCCCTGAGCGCCCGCTGGGCCCAATTGGCCCAGGCCCAGAGAGGCCTCCAAGCCAGCGGCTTCCTGCTGGTGCTCGATGACGGTCGCTACGCCCAACTGCAGCCGGATCGCCCCCAGCCCGCCGCCAGCTCCATCAAAACCCCGGTGCTGCTTGCGGGATTGCAAGAACTCGATGCCGGCACCTTGCGCTGGAACGAGGGCCTGCCCCTCACCAAAGAGGTGGTTGGCGGCGGCGCTGGATG
>CANHGA010000187.1 GCA_947460085.1 Synechococcaceae cyanobacterium | reverse complement strand
GAAGCGTGCCTTGTCTGGTTTGTCTGTATAGATGATGAAGCGATGATCTTCATTCAGATGCCTTGCCACCATGTTGGCAAGCCTGGCTGTCCAGGTATCCGGGTAGCGATTCCCTAGCTGAACCGTGACGACTTGGAGTGGATGACTTCCCATCGGGTGAGTGGGCTTAGGGAGCCGCCAAATTCCTAAACCTTGTGAACTGTGGCTCAAAGAGTAGCTTCACCGTTCCCACGGGGCCATTGCGGTGCTTGGTCACAATCACCTCCGTGATACCGCGGTCAGGGGTTTCCGGGTTGTAGTACTCATCCCTGTAAATCATCAGCACCAAGTCGGCGTCCTGTTCGATGGAGCCGGATTCCCTCAGGTCGCTGAGCATGGGCCGCTTGTTGGTGCGGGATTCCACGCCGCGGCTGAGCTGGGAGAGGGCCATGACGGGCACGTTGAGTTCGCGGGCCATGCCCTTGAGGCCCCTGGTAATCCTGGAGAGTTCCTGGACCCGGTTGTCAGGCGTCGTGCCCTCCATCAGTTGGAGGTAGTCGATCACGATCAGCCCCAGCTCCTTGCCCTGTTCGGCCATGAGGCGTCGGCAGAGGGAGCGCATTTCCAGCACGCCTGAGTTGGGCTTGTCGTCGATGAAGAGCGGTAGCTGGCCCAGGCTGTTGATGCCCTGGCCCAGCAAGGGCCATTCCTCCTGTTGCAGCCTGCCCGTGCGGAGGCGGCCACTTTCAATCCCCACTTCCATGGAGAGCAGCCGGTAGGTGAGCTGCTCCTTGCTCATCTCCAGGCTGAAGACACACACCGGCAGTTGGTGGAGCTGGGCCACGTTCTTGGCAATGTTCAACACGATCGATGTCTTCCCCATCGCCGGGCGGCCCGCCACGATGATCAGATCACTGCGCTGGAGCCCCTGGGTGATGGCATCGAGGTCATAGAAGTTGCAGGGAATGCCCGCTACCGCTGTTCCGAGTGAGCGGCTTTCGATTTCATTGAAGGTGCTTGTGAGGATCTCTGCTGTGGGCGTGAGGCCCACGCTCGGTTTTTCCTGGCTGATCGCGAAGATTTTTTGTTCCGCTTCGTCCAGCACCTGCTCCATCGGCTTGGCTTGATCAAAGCCGAGCTGAATCACCTCATTGCCCGATTTGATCAGCTGACGCCGCAGAAATTTGTCCATCACCAGCCGTGCCACCTGGTCGATGGCTGCGGTGGAGAGGGTTCGCTCGACCAACTCCATTAGCCGGCCGCTGCCGCCTACCTTCTCCAGCTGACCGGTATCGGCCAGCCAGGCGCACATGGCGGTGAGATCGGTGGGCTTGCCCTGGCTGTGCAGCATCAGGGCGGTGCGATAGATCTCCCGGTGGGCTCCGAGGTAAAAGGCGTCCGGCTGGAGCACGTCAGCCACCCGGCCAATGGCGTCAGGGTCGAGCAGGATGCCACCGAGTACGGCCTCTTCGGCCTCCAGGTTCTGGGGCGGAACCGAATCCGGTAGGGCCTCAAAGGAAGCCTCGTCTCGCCGTCCCCTCTGGTTTGAGCGTTGGTTGGAGCGGCCCTCGTAGGGCTCGTCCCGGGCGCTGGGCGTGCTCACCATGGCTTGGGTGTGGTCATGGTGATGGGGACAACCCGATGCACGTTGGGTTGGTCAGTGGGACCCCACCCTGCAGGAGATTCCTGGATATGGGGCCCGCTTTTTGTGCTAGCGAAATTAGTGGCTGGTGACTTCGAGGTTGATTTCGGCGGTCACTTCGGGATGCAGTTTGACCTGCACCTTGTAGGAGCCGGTGCGGTGAATTTCCGGAACGGTGATGTTGCGGCGATCCACCTCTTTCTTAGTGGCGGCCTCGATGGCTTCGGCCACGTCTCCGTTGGTCACCGTGCCGAACAGCACGTCGTCGCCACCGGTCTGCTTCTTCACGGTGAAGCGGCCAATGGTGTCGAGGGCGGTGCGGAAGGCCACGGCCTCTTGCTTGAGGGCGGCCTGGCGCTCGGCCTCTTTGGCGCGGCGGGCCTCCACTTGGCGCATAACGGCCGATGTGACGGCTTGGGCCTTGCCTGTAGGAAGCAGGAAGTTACGGGCGTAACCAGGGGCGACATCGACGAGGTCACCGTCCTTGCCCAGGCTGAGAACGTCTTCGTTGAGGACGACTTGTACGCGCTTCGCCATGGCTAAAGGGGGGGATGACGTCGAGGGGGTCTAAAAGGAGGGGCGGGGCACCGATTCAGGGCACCCATTTCACAACCGATCTGCAACCTTACGCCACGGCCTTTTGGGGTCCAGCCTTGCCCTGGTTTTGGCGACGTCGACCGTTTGGATTGGCGGCGGCCGGAAGCCTCACCTGGGTGGCAAGGCCCAGGGCATGCATCAGGCGGATGTGCATCCAGGTGAGGTCGATCTGGCGGCCAAAGCCATGGCGGGCCGAATGGGGGAAGGCATGGTGGTTGTTGTGCCAGCCCTCGCCGAAGGTCAGGGCTGCAACCCAGGCGTTATTGCGGGAGCTGTCGCCGCTGTTGTGGGGGGCCTCGCCCCAGTAGTGGGTGGCTGAATTCACCAGCCAGGTGCAGTGGTAAACCAGCATTAGGCGCAGGGGGATGCCCCAGAGCACCAGGGCCCAGCCGCCGGCCCCACTCGCCGACCCAATCCAGAACAGCAGTCCGGCCAACGGCACTTGCAGCAGCAGGAAGTTGTTGTTCAGCCAGCGGTAGTAGGGGTCCTTGGCCAGGTCGCCGGTCAGCTGGGGTACCGCCTTCATGGCAGGGATGTCTTCGAACATCCAGCCCATGTGCGACCACCACAGCCCTTTGAGACTGGTGTGGTGATCAACATCCGTATCAGAGAACTTGTGGTGATGGCGGTGCAGGCCGACCCAATCAATCGGGCCTTGCTGGCAGCTGATCGCGCCACAGGTGGCGAAAAACCTCTCAAGCCATTGGGGGACCCGGAAGGACCGATGGCTCAGGAGCCGGTGATAGCCGATGGTCACGCCCAGGCAGGCGGTGACCCAATAGAGCACCAAGAGGGTAACGATCGCTTGCCAGCTCCAGAACTGGGGCAGGAGTGCCACCACAGCAAGCCCATGGACGGCGGCCATGAAGCCAAGGGTTGCCCAATTGAGGTCTTTGGGGCCTGGATGGACCGGGCTGCTGCCGCCGGGGTTGCGGTGCAGGGACTCGGCCCTGCGTTTGCCGCGTTCGCCGCCGTTGATGGACGCGGACTGACGGGTGCCAGCGCTGGCCGGCCGCGCTGGATTGGCTGTAGCGGCCATGGCGGACCGACTCCTGATTGATCGATAGAATGGTAGCAATACGGATGCCGATCAGGTGGGCTATCGGGAAGAGATCGCATCGGGTCGGGTGGCGTTTGCCCATCTGATCAAGGTGTGGCATGAGCGCAATGGCTGGAGCCATCGGGTGTTGCCAGCCTTGGCCGAGGCCCTTGATTTGGGCCGGGTGCACAACTCCCAGCTCTCGATGCTGCGCAACGCCAAGCTCGCTGCGCCAGGGCCTGAGGTGTTTTTGGCCCTTGGGCGGATCAATCAGCTGCTGGCTGCTGAGGTCAGGGCGGGTTTGGTGGGTGACGGGTTGCGGCGTCGACTAGCCAGTCAGCCCGAGTTGATTGCGGCCCTTGAGGCTTCAGCCCAGCCCGTGCAGGACGAAGGCTCTCCGGTGCTCGGACCTGGCGACCTGATGGAAGTGTTTGTCGGCCTGCGTCTCCCCCCGGCGGCGTTTGATTTGCGGATTGCCGATGGTGAGGCCGGTTGCTTGAGCGCCGCCCTGGCGATGGTGTTCACGGCTGGCCGGCCCTGGCGGCTCTGCAGGGACCAGGTGCTTGCCGCCTATCCGCCAGAGAAGCGCCAGCGGCGGGAGCGTTTTGCCGACGTGATGGCGGGTCAGGCGGATTACTCCGGCGCTGAATTGGATAGTGAATTGCCGGATCTCCGGCTCACCTTGGCTGCCCTTGGTGCGGCAGGAGAGGCCGAATTGGAAGCGGATCAGTTTCTGGATCTGCTGAGGCAGAAGGCGCGGCTATTGGGCCAGGCCAGGGGTTCCATCGGGAGCGACGATTTGGCGGCGGCGATTCGCCAGGAGCTGGGCCGGCCGTTGAAGGGCATCGAGGGGCCAGGGAGCCCCAGCAACTAGGCCCCAGCTTTGTAGCTGGCCACCTTCACCTTTTTGGCCAAGCCCAGGGCCCGCAGCACTTTGATGTGCTGCCAGGTGATGTCGAACTCAAACCAGCGCAGGCCGTGACGCGCCGAATGGGGG
>CANHGA010000186.1 GCA_947460085.1 Synechococcaceae cyanobacterium | reverse complement strand
TTCTGGCTCGAGCGCTCCACCAGCACCGTGGCGAGGATGGCTGTGCGGGGGCCATCGTCCACGACCCGATCGATGCTGACCGCTACGGAATGGGGCACTTCCTCGCGGGTGTTCTGCAGGACCTGCTCCCGGATCAATTCGGCCATGAGCAGCTGCTCGGGTTGGTCGCTGACCGCATCGGCGGGATAGAGCTGGGGGCCGAGGGGCAATTCGGCCGCTAACGCCTGCACCAGGGCTTCGGTGCCGTCGCCATGGAGGGCGCTGCAGGGGTGCAGGGGCCAGTGGAGCTTGGGGCGAGGCTCGGGGATGGCGAAGTCCCCCTCGCCGGCGAGCATCCTGCGGTAACTGACAAGCAGCTCCTCAGCCCGCTCGGGATCGACCCGATCACTCTTGTTGAGCGCCACGTGCACCGGGGCCCGGCAATGGCGCAACAGATCCACGATGAAGCCATCCCCCCGGCCCGCCGGTTCGCTGCCATCCACCAGGAGCAGCACCACATCCACTTCGCCAATGGCGCCCCGGGCGCTTTGCACCAGCCGTTCGCCGAGGAGATGGTGGGGCTTGTGGATCCCGGGCGTATCCAGCAGCACCAGCTGGGCGCTGGGGGTGGTGAGGATCGCCCGCAGCCGGTTGCGGGTGGTTTGGGCAATGGGGGAGGTGATCGCCACCTTGGTGCCCACCAATTGGTTGAGCAGGGTGGATTTACCCACGTTGGGCCGGCCGATCAGGGCGACAAACCCGGAGCGAAACCCCTCCGGCGTGCCCCCTGGGCCCTCGGCCCCCAGGCCCGCCAGCAAGCGGGCCGATTCGGCCGGATCCGGGATCGGCAGCAGTTGGCCGCTCTCGACGTCGTTGGCGTGGCTTGACTCCATAACCTCAACACTGCCAGTTCACCGGCCCCCATGGTTGATCCAGCTCCCCCTAACTCCACGTTTCAGCCAAGTTCCCAGTCGATTGCCCAGCCCAATTTCCAACAGGCCATGGAGATCACGGCCCAGTGGCTAGGCCTCTGGGAGCAGGGCGAGCTCAGTGATGAGGTGTTGGCCGATCGGGTGACGGAGTTGGTGGCTAGCCGGGACGGGGCCCGGGGCTTTTTTGTGGTGAGCCTGGCTGGGGATTGCCCGCTGATGGATCGCTTGCCCGATCCGGTGGTGATCCAGTTGCGCTCTGCCGGTGAGGGGGTGGTGGATTTGAGCGTGCGCAACTTGGCCATGAGCACCGCCATGGCGCTGCACCACGGGCGCTCGGGTGATCCCGCCCAGCAGGCGGCGTCCGAGCGGGTGCAGTTGCGCTGCACCGAACTGCTTCGTTGCCTGGAGCCAGGGGCGGTGAAGCTGCGCCTGGAGTCTCTCTTGGCTGCTGCCCAGGGTGCGCCTGGCGATGACCAGGCCTTCCTCGAGCGCTGGGGTTACGACGCCGACCAGAAGCGGGCGATTGCTGAGGCGATCTTGGCGGTGGCGGAAGATTCGATCTGAGCTGCCGGATTTGAGCTGCTGGAACCGTTGGGTTTGAAGCAAAAAAAACAGGTTGGGTACTGGACGTACACAACCTGGTGTCGGGGTTTTTTGATGGTTAAACCTGGACGAACCAGGGTTAGAGCCTGGACGAATCAGTCGCGGCGGCCACCACCCTGGAGGGCAATGATCAGGCGCAGGATGAAGATGAACAGGTTGATGTAGGTGAGGTACATGCCCAAGGCGCCGGCCAGGTATTGGTCGTCGCTATAGGTGCGGGGCATGGTGTAGAAGTCGACAAATGCCGCTCCCACAAAGAGCACGGTGCCGAAGCCGGCGATCAGCAGTTCGAAGCCTGTGCCATGGAAGGTGGCTGGAGCGAAGATCCCGCCCACGATCTGCACCACCATGGCGATCAGCAGGCCGATGATGCCGAGACCAACCACGCCACTGAGGGCCTGGCCGATGCTGTCGCTCATGCGCCGGCCCACCACCGATGCGGCCACGAAGGTGATGCCGGTGGCGAGGGCCGCCGTGCCGATGGATCCGATGCCGGCCGTGCCGATCGCCATCGCGACGATGCCGCTGAGGGTGAAGCCCGTCAGCAGGCTGTAGAGCGTGAGGATCGGCAAGGCCGTGGCGTTGTTGCCCTTCATGGCCGCGTTCTGGGCGACAAAGAAGAGGATGAAGTTGCCGATCAAGGCCACCCAAAAGATGGGCATGAACAGGGGTGGGTTGCTGGCCATCAGGGCCAAGCCGCCCGTGACACCGCCGGCGGTCAGCACCATGCCGCCACCCACGTAGGGCAGGGCCTTGTTGACCACATTGGGGCCCACCAAAGCGCTGCTTTGGGCCTCGCGGATGGCCTGTTGGAAATTGCTGCTGGCCGGCATGGCTCACCAGAGAATGGACTAGTCCCATCCTGCCAGCGATTCCTTGACAGTGCTTGGGGTGTGAGTGCGGATCTCCCTATGAACGCCCTTTCTGGTCGCGTTGCGCATGGCTGTGGTCCCGTTGGGCACGGTTTTCGTCGCGTTGTGCATAGGCCTGGACCAGCCGTTGCACCAGGGGATGGCGGACCACATCGGCGGCCGTGAGCCGGCAGATGGCGACGCCCTCCACCCCTTCCAGCACCTGGGCGGCTTCGCTGAGGCCGCTCATCACCCCTGGGGGCAGGTCCACCTGGGTGGGATCGCCAGTCACCACCATGCGGGAGTTTTCGCCCAACCGGGTGAGCAGCATGCGCATTTGGCCGGTGGTGGTGTTTTGGGCCTCATCGAGGATCACAAAGGCATCGGCCAGGGTGCGGCCGCGCATGTAGGCCAAGGGCGCCACTTCGATTACCCCCTTCTCGAGCAAGGCGGTGGTGCGTTCGGCCCCAAGCAGGGTGTGGAGGGCGTCGTAGAGGGGGCGCAGGTAGGGATCCACCTTTTGCTGGAGGTCTCCGGGCAGGAACCCCAGCCGTTCGCCGGCCTCCACCGCTGGTCGGGTGAGTACCAGGCGCTCCACCTTGCGCTCGGTCAACATCCGGACCGCCAGCACCGTGGCCAAAAAGGTTTTGCCCGTGCCGGCAGGGCCCAGGGCCAGGGTGAGGTCGTGGCCTTCCATGGCCTCGACGTAGGCCTTTTGCTTCAGGGTGCGGGGCCGCAGCGCTTTGCCGTGTTGGCTTTTGGCCAGCACCTGGCGACCCATCTGCTGGTGTTCTTGGCCCCGGCCGGTATCTAAGGCCTGAAGCGCGATTTGAATGTCCACTTGGCCGATGGCCTGGCCCTCTTCCCACAGCGGGCGGAGCAACTCCACCAGGGCTGCCGCCCGCTCCAGCTGGCTGGGGCGGGCCCGAATGACCAAATCCAAGCCCCGCAACACGAACGAAGCGCCGGTGAGGGCTTCGAGGCGATGCAGGGCCGTGGACTGCTCGTCACCCGCGATGGCCAGGGCCGCCGCCGGATTGGGCAAGGTGATGGGAAAGCTGATCAGCCCTTCGGGCTCAGCCATGGGAGCAGAGCTCAGGCTTCAGCTGGAGCGTCTTCAGCGGGTGCTTCGGCGGCAGCAGCGGCAGCTGCTTCAGCCTCGGCCTTGGCAGCTTCAGCGGCGGCTTCAGCTTCTGCCTTTGCGGCAGCAGCGGCGGCCTCGGCGTCTTTCTTGGCCTGCTTGGCGGCAGCCTCGCGGGCGTCAGCTTGCTTTTGCTTGCCGACGGTTTCAGCAGGACGGACCGTTTTTTCGATCAGACCGCCTTTCTCGAGCAGGGAAAGAACGGTGTCGGTGGGCTGGGCGCCCTGGCTCAAACGGACCCGGATGGCCTCGGTGTCGAGGCGCGTTTCTTTGGTGCGGGGGTTGTAGAAGCCGAGCTCTTCCAGCGGACGGCCATCCCGGCGGGAGGTGCTGTTGGTTGCTACGAGGCGGAAGCTCGCTTCCCGCTTCTTGCCAAACCGCTTCAGGCGAAGCTTGATCATCGAGGCCTAATCGCTAGGTGTTCCAGAGAACCAATGTACCTCTTCGGGTGCTCACAGATGCCCGAAGCCCTTGCGTTTCTTCGGGGGCTTGTGGGATTTGGCGGAGCCACCCCCCCCCATTCCAGGCATTCCAGGCATGCCTCCCATCCCGGGCATACCAGGCATTCCGGGCATGCCACCCATTCCAGGCATCCCACCCATTCCGGGCATCCCACCCATCCCGGGCATTCCACCCATCCCGGGCATTCCAGGCATGCCGCCCTTGGTCATTTGCTGCATGAAGCCCCGCATTTTTTGGAAGTCGGCCAGTACCTTGTCCACATCGGCGGGGGTGTGGCCGCTGCCCGAGGCAATCCGGCGCCGGCGGGAGGGTTGGGAGGCGAGCAGCTC
>CANHGA010000185.1 GCA_947460085.1 Synechococcaceae cyanobacterium | reverse complement strand
TCACCACCGATGCCCTCCAGTTCCCCAACCACCGCCTGCCGATAGGCCTCAAGGCCCAACTGATCAATCAAATACATCAGACGACTCTTGTTGCGAGCCACCCGATTGCCATGGCGCCCAAAGTGGGCCAACACCGCCAAGGTGAAGGAGGGAAGCTGCTCTGGAGCCACCCATAGGCCCAGGGGCACTGCCAATTCATTGCGCTGGGCCGAGAAGAAACCTCCCACCACCACCGTGAAGCCCAGCTGACCCTCCCGAAACGCAGGCAGAAACGCCAGGTCGTTGTGCAATAGGAAACTGTCCGGGGCCCCACCCACAGCCACATTGAACTTGCGGGGCAAGTTGCGGGGGCCATCGGGTCCGAGGAGGGCTGCCTGAATCGCCGTAACCAGGGGGCGGGTGTCCACGATTTCTTCGGGATCAATTCCTGCCAGGGGATTGCCGGTGATGTTGCGGGGGTTGTCATGGCCCGATTGGCGGCTGGTGAGGCCCACTAGCTCCATCGCCCGCATCAGAGGGGCCATGTCCTCAAGCAGCAGCCCGCGCAGCTGCAGATTTTGGCGCGTGGTGATGTCGGCCGAACCATCTGCCCCGCAACGGTCGACCGCATCGGCAAGCACCTCCAATTGATCAGCGCGGATCACCCCATTCGGCAACCGGAGCCGGACCATGAATCGACCGGGGGTGACAGGGCGAAAGAAAATACCCAGCCATTTCAGCCGGATGGTGAGGGTGGCCTCATCCAGCGACTCCCAGCCCTGGCTCGCCAACTCAGCCAAGCGAGGGGCTAGATCCAGGCCACAAAGCTCTGCCTTGGCCTGTTCGATCTTGCTGAGCTTGGCAAGGGGTTCCATGGTCACAGGGCTTGAGATGGCGGTACGGGAGGATCAGGTGATCGTCCCGGAGCGCCAACCTCCGCAATGTTGCAATCACTACCAATTACCGGAGGGTTGGTGCAACGGCCTATTAGCCAACTCAGTGGGGCCCAGGAGAGATTTCGCCTACTGATCGCCAAAGTGGGCAGCGGTGAACACACGAGTACGGGCCTCGATCGAGACGAGGCCTGCGAGGCCATGGACCTCATGCTCACCGGGGAAGCAAGTGATGCCCAAATGGGGGCCTTCCTGATCGCACACCGGATTCGCAGGCCCGCCCCGATTGAGCTCACCGGGATGCTCGATAGCTATCGGCGCCATGGCCCAAAGCTGAAAACCCAAGGCCGAAAGGCCCTCTGTTTCTGCGTTCCCTACGACGGCAGGTCACGAACTGCGCCATTGGTTCCCCTTGTGGCTCTCGTGCTGGCCTCCACCGGATTGCCCGTGGTGCTGCACGGAGGCAGCCCCATGCCCGTGAAATATGGAATCACCCTCGCCGAGCTGTTTGGGTCCATAGGCATTGGCTGGTCTGGGCACAGTCTTGAAACCATCCAAGAGCGGCTCAACGGGTTTGGTCTTGCCCTCACCCACCAACCCGATCACTTTCCAACGGCAGAAACCCTTCTCCCTATTCGCGACGCGATCGGCAAGCGCCCCCCCGTGGCCAGCTTGGAGCTGCTGTGGACCCCACACCAAGGGGACCATCTGCTGATCAGCGGTTTTGTGCACCCCCCCACAGAAAAGAGGGCCTGGGAAGCCCTCAGCGCCTTTGGCGAAACCGATGTGCTCACAGTCAAGGGACTGGAAGGATCCACCGACCTCCCCACCACACGGGCAGGGATTACTGCCAGGGTTCAAAACGGTGAGATCGAGCGGATCTTGATGCACCCCCGCGACCACGGCATTGATGCAGACGAAGTGGCTTGGGTCTGCCTTGAAACCTGGCAAAGCCAGGCCCTGGCCGCCTTGGCCGGGGAAGGCCCCTTGGCGGAAGGGCTGGCCTGGAACGTAGCCGCCTACCTCTGGCAGGCCGCTGCTTGCGCCTCGCTACCAGCGGCACTGGAACAAAGCCGGGCGCTGCTGCAGGCCCGCAGCGGCGAACGGCTGCGGCAACAAATGGCAGATCTGTAGCAACTGCGACGGGAGCGAGCTCGGGCCATGTGGTGTTCTAAGCAAGTTGGTGAGCTTTTGCGCCAGCGCATTTCATTGAGGGGGATCAAAAGGCCCTCAATGACCGGTGATTGCGCTGGCATCAAACAGGCAACCCAAATTCCGCCCCGCTGACCCATCGAGGGATTGGCGGCTATTTCGTGCCCCGAACCGGAGTTTTAACCAATGACACACGTATCACGCCGCCAATTTCTGCTTCGCACAGCCACCACAACAGCGGTGCTTGCATTCCAGGTGGGTGGACTTACCAGCCTGCTAACAACCAACGCCGCCCAGGCTGCACCAGGCAAGCCAGAAACCACCACGGCCACCCTTGGCTTTATTGCCCTCACCGATGCCGCTCCGCTGATTGTTGCCAAAGAGAAGGGCTTCTTTGCCAAGCAAGGCATGACCGGGGTGGAGCTCAAAAAACAAACCTCCTGGGCGGTCACCCGCGACAACCTCGAGCTTGGGAGCTCCGGAGGAGGAATTGATGGGGCACACCTGCTCAGCCCGATGGCCTACCTGCTGACTACGGGGGCGATCAGTAAAAGCAAAAAGCCGGTGCCGATGAACATCCTGGCCAGGCTTAATTTGAATGGACAAGCCGTCTCCGTATCCAATGAATTCTTAAGCGATAAGCTCACCGTTAAGGCCCCTGGCCTAGTCAAAACTGTGGCCAAGAAGAATGCCACTGGAGACAAGTTCAAAGCTGCTGTGACGTTCCCGGGTGGTACCCATGATCTGTGGATGCGCTATTGGCTGGCCGCCAACGGAGTCAATCCCAACAAAGACGCCAGCCTGGTGGTGATTCCTCCGCCCCAAATGGTTGCAAACATGCAATCGGGAACCATGGATACCTTCTGCGTGGGTGAGCCCTGGAACGAGCGCCTCGTCAACAAGAAACTGGGATACACGGCTCTCATCACCGGTGAACTCTGGCGCGACCACCCGGAAAAAGCCTTTGCCGTCCGGGCTGATTGGGTAAAGAAAAACCCCAACGCTGCTCTCAGGCTGTTGATGGCCGTGCAGCAGGCCCAGAAATGGGCCGACAACCCAGCCAACACTCCTGAGTTGGCCAAGCTGCTTGCCCAAGACAAATACGTCAAAGCCAGTGTTAATGATCTGCTGCCCCGTCTCCAGGGCACCATTGACTACGGCACAGGCAAGGTGGTGAAAAACAGCCGCTACAAGATGAAGTTCTGGGCCAGCAACGCCTCCTTCCCCTACAAGAGCCACGATGCCTGGTTCGTCACAGAAGACATCCGCTGGGGTTATTTGCCCTCAAGCACCAACACAAAGGCGCTCGTCGACAAAGTGAACAGATCGGATCTGTGGCGGACGGCCGCAAAAGCCAACGGCTACACCGATATTCCCAGCAGCGATTCGAGGGGCGTAGAAACCTTCTTTGATGGGATCAAGTTTGATCCCAACAATCCCAAGGCCTACCTCAACAGCCAAAAGATCAAGGCGATGAAGTAAGCCGGCAGGTCATTGATGCTGATCCCAAGGAGACCCTACCGGGTCTCCTTTCTTACTTCTTTTAAAACCAAGCTCCTTTCATGACCCCCACCCTCGCCAAAAGCCGCAAGCCACGGCGACCAAAAATCCCTTGGCTGCATTCGCCCTTAGCTCGACAGCTGAAAGCCCCGGTGGTTTGCATCGGCCTCACCTTGGCCCTGTGGCAGCTCCTGTGCCTCCCCAATCCGGATGGATTCCCCGGGCCAATCCAAGTGATAACCCAAACCTGGACTCCCTACATCAGCCAACCCTTCTATGACGATGGCGGCACGGCAAAGGGATTGGGGCTGCAGATTTTAATCTCCCTACAGCGTGTCATCGTCGGCTATAGCCTGGCGGCGATTGTAGGCATTGCAGCGGGTCTTGCTATTGGCCTAAATGAATTCTTGCGGCGGGGCTTTGATCCGCTGATTCAGGTCCTGCGCACGGTGCCGCCCCTAGCTTGGCTGCCGATCTCCCTGCTCCTGCTCCAGCAGGCTGATTCAGCTGCCATCTTCGTGATTTTTATCACAGCAATTTGGCCAATTATCATCAACACGGCCGTGGGAATCCGCGAAATACCCCAGGACTACACCAATGTGGCGCGGGTTCTGCGGTTGCGCAAACGCAGTTATCTGCGCGACATCCTGCTGCCAGCTACGGCTCCATATGTGTTTACTGGGCTGCGCATCTCCGTGGGCCTGGCGTGGCTTGCCATTGTGGCGGCTGAGATGCTTAAGGCCGATGGCGGGATTGGCTTCTTCAGCTGGGATGCCTACAACGCCGGGGGAGATACAAGCACAAGC
>CANHGA010000184.1 GCA_947460085.1 Synechococcaceae cyanobacterium | reverse complement strand
AATTGCTGCAGCAGGCCCACCGCCACGGTGTTGAGCGAGTTCTGCATCGCCCCCACCATCGTGATGGCGCCGAGGTAGCGGTTGCCGAAGTTGCGCGGGCAGTAGCCGGCAAAGCAGCGGGGTTTGTCCACCACAATCCGCTCGGGACGCATCCCCTGTTTGAGGGCGGTGAGATAGACAAACAACTTGAAGGTGGATCCTGGCGAGCGCAGGGCATCCACGGCGCGGTTGAACTGGCTCTTGGCAAAGTCCTTGCCGCCCACCATCGCCCGCACCAGGCCGGTGCCGGGTTCCATCGCCACCAGGGCCCCCTCCATCTCACCAGGGGCGTAGGTGTTGATGGCTTTCTGGGCTTGGGTTTGCCAGGCGAGATTCAAGCTGCTTTTCACGGTGAGACCGCCCACCTCCAGTTGCTCCTTGCTGAGCACCTTGGGCAGTTCCTGCTGCACCCAGCTCGTGAAATAGGGCGCCTGGCTGAGGAAGTACTTGGGTTCGGCGGGCTTGAGCTCCAGGGGCGTTGCGTTGGCCTGGGCCTGCTCGGCAGCACTAATAAAGCCCGACTCCGCCATGCGCCGCAGCACCACGGTGCGACGTTCCAGGGCGAGATCCGGATTCACCAGGGGGGAATACACCGAGGGTGCTGGTGGCAGGCCAGCAATCAGGGCGGCTTCGCTGAGGGTGAGTTGGTCCGGGGTTTTCGAGAAGTAAATCCAGGCCGCATCGGCCACGCCATAGGCGCTGGAGCCGAGATACACCACATTGAGGTACTCGGTGAGGATTTGCTGCTTGCTGAGCTGGCGCTCCAGTTTTCCGGCGAGGGCCAGTTCCGCCAGTTTGCGGACCACGGTGCGGTCTTGGCTGAGGAAAACCGTGCGGGCCAGCTGTTGGGTAATGGTGCTGGCCCCTTCCTCCACGGAGTGCCTGCTGATATTGCGCACCATGGCCCGGCCAATGCCCACCGGATCGATGCCGTTGTGCTGGTAGAAACGGCGATCTTCCGCGGCAATAAACGCCCGCTCAACCAGGGGCGGCGTGGAACCTGTGGTGAGTTTCTCCCGGGTTACCGGCCCGATTTTTTGCACCACCTGGCCGTCGGCCGAGAGGATGGTGAGGGTGCCGGGGCGGTTGAAGGCACTAATCCCCCGGGCATCGGGCAGGAGTTGGTCGAAACCGGCAATCAGAGCCGCCTGGCCAAATGCAACCCCACTGCCGATGGCGGCGGCCAGCAGGCCACTGCGGATCAGACGGCGCCGACGCTGACTCACATCACGCCACCAAGGCGCTGTGGCCAATGGCTAAGGCGGTGACGAGCATCCCCAAGACCAGGAACGGTTGGGCACTGGCCTGGTATTTGACGTCGAAGGCCACAGGATCGCGCAGCAGCCAAATGTCCTGGAAGGTCATTTGGGGCACAATCAACAGCACCAGCAGCACGGCTGAAAAGTGCTGGCCGATGGCGATCAGCACGGCCACCATGGCCAGTTGGAACCCATCGATCATTCCGGCGCTGATCCAGCTGGCCCTCTCGATGCCAAAGGCCACCGGCAGGGATTGCAGGCCCATGGCCCGATCCCCTTCAACGCTTTTGAAATCATTGACCACGGCAATACCAAGGCCGGCCAAGGAGTAGGCCAGGGTGAGGATCGCGGTGGTCCAGGTGAGGTGGCCAAACAGGGCTTGGCCAGCCCACCAAGGCAAGGCGATGTAGCTGGCTCCAAGGGCGTAATTCCCGAGCCACCCGTTTTGTTTGAGCTTTAACGGTGGTGCCGAATAGATGAAGCTCACGAACGAGCCGCCGAGGGCCAGCAGAAACAGCACCGGGGTGGTGTGAGAGGCCCAGAGATCCAGGCCGTAGGCCACGCCAAGGCCCGCGAGAAGCAACACCCAGATTTGAAGCTTCACCTGCCCCAGAGGAATGGCCCCCGATGGGATGGGCCGATAGGGCTCGTTGATCGCGTCGATGTCGCGGTCGTAGTAGTCGTTGATCGTCTGGGTGTAGCCGGCCAGCAGGGGCCCGCTCATCACCATGCAGGCAATAGAGGCGCCCACTTCAGGCAGGCGCCAGTGGAAGTTTCCTGAGGCCGCGGCACCACAGAGAACCCCCCAGATCAGGGGAATCCAGGTCACCGGCTTCATCAGTTGAAGCCGGATTTTCCAGACGTTGCTGGTGCCGCTGGCACCTTTCATGCCCAGAAGCTGGCGGGCGCCGCCGCCGCTGCTCGCCTCAGGATTGGGGCTGTTGGTCAACGCAGGGACTCAGGCGAGGGCGATTTCGTCTTCGAAAAACCAGGCTTGCTGGCCATTGGACAGTTGCACGACAACGCCGATGCCCTTGCCGTCAACGGTGCGGAAACCGGTCACGGTGCAGATGGGATCAGCCTTGAGGGCTTCCACCATCTCGGCGGAAATGCGGTCCCGAACCCGGGTGATCCGCACCGTAGAGCCAACATTCACGGAACCCGTGGTGGCAGCCTGGGACATGGCTGGCGCAACTGGAAAGTGGCGCAACACTAACAGCGAGCTCATGGTTGCCAAACGGATCATTCCCTGCCTTGACGTCGCCGACGGGCGGGTGGTGAAAGGAGTCAATTTTGTGGGCCTGCGCGATGCCGGCGACCCGGTGGAGCTGGCTTGCCGTTACAGCGCCTCCGGGGCCGATGAGCTGGTGTTTCTCGACATCGCCGCCAGCCATCAGGGCCGGGACACCTTGGTGGGTTTGGTGCGCCGCACCGCTGAAGCCGTGACCATCCCCTTCACCGTGGGCGGGGGCATCAGCAGCGTGGAGGGGATCACCGCCTTGCTACGGGCCGGTGCCGACAAGGTGAGCCTGAATTCCTCGGCCGTGCGGGATCCGGAGCTGGTGTCGCGGGGGGCCGGGCGCTTTGGCTGTCAATGCATCGTGGTGGCCATTGATGCCCGCCGCCGCCAGGGGGCTACACCCGGCTGGGATGTGTATGTCAAGGGCGGCCGCGAGAACACCGGCCTGGATGCGGTGGCCTGGGCCCGCCAGGTGGTGGCCCTGGGCGCGGGCGAGATCCTGCTCACCTCCATGGATGGCGATGGCACCCAAGCTGGCTATGAGCTCAACCTCACCCGGGCCGTTGCTGAAGCGGTAGACGTGCCGGTGATTGCCTCCGGCGGCGCCGGCTGCATCGACCACATCGCCCGGGCCCTCGACATGGGCCCCGAGGGGGGCAAGGCTTCAGCGGCCCTGTTGGCCTCCTTGCTGCACGACGGCGTCCTCACCGTGGGCGAGATCAAGGCCGATCTCCTGGGCCGGGGCCTGCCCATTCGCCCCGTGATGGCGGCATCCCCAGGGGGGTAGGGGTCTCGCGGCCCAATGTCATGGCTCGTTACATTGGCCCGGTGACAGTCCTTCATGTCCTACCTCCATCTGCTTTGACGGCCATCGGCCTGCTGATGGTGGTGGCTGTGGTGGCGCTGGTGGCCTGGGCCTTGCAGTTGATGCAAGCCGCCACTGATACCAAGGAATTTTCGTTGATGTTGGCGGGCTGCATGGTCTGCTCCGCCGCGGTGGGACTTGCCACCGTGATGGTGCTCACCTTGACCAGCCCCGATCGACTCGAGGCCCGGGGTTTGATGGCTGCCGTTGAAAACGAGGCGGGCATCAGCCTCGATTCCATTGTGTTGCCCTGGGATGGGCAGCTTTAAGCCGGGCGATCCGGCCGCGGTCGAGGCGCTGTTCGACCAGATTGCCCCCCGCTACGACCTGCTCAACGACCTGCTGAGCCTGGGCCTGCACCGGGTCTGGAAACGCCAGGCGGTTGCTTGGTTACACCCCAGGCCAGGCCAGAAGCTTCTTGACCTGTGCTGCGGCACCGGCGACTTGGCCCTGGTGCTGGCGCCGAAGGTCCGGCCCGGGGGGGCGGTGGTGGGGATCGATGCGGCCGGGGCGCCCTTGCAGGTGGCGGCGGGGCGCTCTGCCCGCCAGAGCTGGCTCAACATCCATTGGCAGCAGGGCGATGCCCTCGCTACGGGCCTGCCAGCAGCCAGCTTTGATGGGGCTGTGATGGCCTACGGCCTGCGCAATTTGGCCGATCCAGGCCAGGGTCTTCGCGAGCTGCGGCGCCTGCTTAAGCCCGGCGCGCGCGCCGCCGTGCTCGATTTCAACCGGCCCGATCCTGGCCGTCAAGGGGCCGAGCTCACGGCCAGCTTCCAACGGTTTTACCTACGCCGCTTGGTGGTGCCGGCGGCCGAGCGCTTCGGCGCCCGGGAGAACTACGCCTACCTCGAAGCCAGCCTGGAGCGGTTCCCCACGGGGGCGGCCCAGGAGCACTTGGCCGAGGCGGCTGGCTTTTCCCGCAGCCAGCACCGGCTCCTGGCGGGGGGCCAGATGGGCCTT
>CANHGA010000183.1 GCA_947460085.1 Synechococcaceae cyanobacterium | reverse complement strand
GCTGCAGCGGCTGGCGATCGCCAGGGCCGTGCTGGGCGATCCGGCTGTTCTGCTACTTGATGAGGCCACCAGTGCCCTCGATGCGGAGGCCGAGGAGGCGGTGCAAATGGGGTTAAAGCAGGCCATGAAAGGCCGCACCGTGGTGGTGATTGCCCACCGGCTCTCCACCGTTCAGGAAGCCGACCAAATTGTGGTGCTCGATGGCGGGCGCATCGTCGAACGGGGCAGCCACAACCAGCTGATGGGTAAGGCCGGTCGCTATCGCGAGCTGTGCGAGCGACAATTCATTCACCTACAAGCCTGACTGGGCGAAAAAACAAATGGGCTGGGACTACCGCGTCATTCACATCAATGTCGAGGGAGGTAATCCACCGGAACCCCCATCGCCGAAAACCGATAGTGAACGGCTCGGGGGGGCCCTGAGCCCCTCATTTCTGAAGAGGGAATTCCCCCAGCAATATTCAGCTGAGGCACCGAAACCCCGCCATCCCGCCGAGCAATTGCAGTTTTTCCTCAATGCCCTCGGCAAAGAGAACTGGGAATTGGTGGAAGCTCCCCAGGTGGGGACCTTGCTGATGTTTGTGTTCAAGCGGCCCAACACGGACCCGGCAGCAACACCAGAACCAGCAGTAGAGCCAGCAGTAGAGCCAACATTGCAGCCAACAGTAGAAACAACATCAGAGCCAAAGCCTGAGCCCCCAAAAGACGCCTAGGGCAGACCCCCCTCGGCTGAAGCGTTCTACGATCAGCCCGCGTGCCCTATTTCTGACGTGGAAACCGACAACCAACCCCCCGTGCTGACCTTTGAGGGCAAGCGCTACGACCTCAACACCCTGCCTGATGAGATGAAGGAGTTGGTGCGGGGCATGCAAGTGGCTGATGCCCAGCTGCGCATGCATGAAGACACCCTCAAGGTGCTAGCCGTGGGCCGCCAATCGATGGCCATGCAACTGAACGAGAAGCTCAAGGGCATCACCCCCATGCCTGAGTAAGGGGTGCCCCTTAGCTCACCACCTCTTTGGCCTCTTTGAGCACGGCCTCGGGAATCTCGAGGCCCAGAGATGCTGCCGTTGTGCGGTTCACCAGGAGCTCAGTTTTAGTCAGGGGCTCAAAGGCCAGCTTGGCGGGGGATTCACCGCGCAGCACCTTGATCGCCAGTTGGCCTGCGGCATAGCCGTCGTCGTAATAGGCCCAACCGATCGTGGCCAAGCAGCCGGGCAGCTTGATGTCATCGGCATCCACGGAAAAGACCGGGATTTTGCGCTCCAAGCCCACCTTGGTGATCGAACCGAAGCCCTGGATGGTGGCGTAATCGCCAATCTTGACGAAGGCTTCCACCTTCTTCTCGGCCAGCACCTGGGCCGCCGGGAGCACCTCGCCCGAATTTGCCACCGATTGGGCCACCACGGTGATGCCCCGCTTGGCAGCTTCTTGATTGAGGATCTTGGCCTCGTACTCCGAATTGGGCTCGCCGGGGTTGTAAATCAGACCGACGGTTTTGAGTTCGGGGTTAAAGGCCCTGGCCAGATCCAGCTCCCTGCCCACCGGATTGGTGCCAATGGTGCCCACCACATTGGGCCGGTGTTGACCCACGCCCCCCGGAGGGGTGCCCGCACCGGCCCCCCAAGGATTGGAGCAATAGCAGAAGATCACCGGGGTGGACGCGGGTGCCACCTTCATGGCCGCCTGCAGGGGCGGGGTGCCCACCGCCAGGATCATGTCCACCTGGTCGCCCACGAATTGCTTCATCACCAAGGTGGTGTTGGCCAACTCACCTGCAGCATCCTTTTGGATGAGATTGATCGTTTTACCTTGCAGGTAACCGGCTTCGGCGAGAGCCGCTTCAAAGCCCTTGCGGGTGAGATTCGGCGGAGGCGAATCCACCATTTGCAACATGCCAATGGTGGGGCCCTTCACCTTGGGGTCCCCCAATTTTCCGCAGGCTGCCAGGGCCAAGGTGCTGGCAGCTCCGGCGCCCATCAGGCCAAGAAACTCACGGCGAAGCAGGGCCATCCGCAGACTGGGCAGCTGAGTTCCCCATTGTGGCCGAGCCGTAGAAGCCCCGCAATACCTCTGGGCTGAGGCCTGACCGTTCGGCTGCAGTCCAATCCCCGATCAAGCGGCCTTCATGCAGCATCACCAGTCGCTCGCCATGGCTGAGGGCTTGATCGAGGCTGTGGGTCACCATCAAGGTTGTGGTGCCGAGCTGGCGCACCAGCCGCTCGGTGAGGCCAATCACCGTGGCCTCAGCCCGGGGATCCAGCGCGGCGGTGTGTTCATCGAGCAACAGCAGCTCGGGCGACCCCAGGGTGGCCATCACCAAACTCAGGGTTTGGCGCTGGCCGCCGGAGAGTTGGCCCACGGGCTCATCAAGGCGATGGGCCAGGGGCACCCCCAGGTCGTCCAGCAAGGTGCGGTAACGGCGCCGATCGGCCCCATTGGGATGGAGCCCAACCAGGCCTCGCCAGCCCAAGCCGGGGCGGTGACGCCGCTCGGCTAAGCGCAGGTTTTCAGCCACGGTCAGCCCGGGGCAGCTGCCCTCCAGGGGGTTCTGCATGACCCGGCCGATCCAGCGGGCCCGGGCATGGTCTCGGCGGCGCTCCAGGGCCCGATCCCCGAGGTGGATGGAGCCGGCGCCAACTTTGAGGGTGCCGGCCACCAGGTTCAAGAGCGTGGATTTGCCCGAGCCATTGCTGCCAATCACCACCACAAACTGCCCCTGGGGACAATGCAACGAGAAATCCCGAAACAACTGTCTCCAATCCCCGCCAGGCAGGGGATGGCCCCAAGCCAACTCCTCAACCCGCAAACTCATCGGTTGGTCCCCCCTGGATCCGAAACCCCGGGAAGCCTCAGCCGTCCAAAGGCCAAGGCAACAAGCAACAGCAAGGCCGTGGTGAGCTTGAGATCGACCGGCTCCAGGCCCAATTGCAGGGCAATAGCGATCAGGGCCCGGAAAAGTACGGCGCCCAGCACCACCGCCCCCAGGGCCCAAGGGATCGACTTCGGCCGCAGCACCGACTCCCCAATAATCACCATGCCCAAGCCGAGGATCAGCGAACCAATCCCCATGGTCACGTCGGCAAAGCCTTGGTAGGTAGCCACAAGGGCTCCCGACAAAGCCACAAGGCCATTGGCCGCAGCAATCCCCAGGGTGAGACCCCGGCGCTGATTGATGCCATTGGCCCGGGCCATGGTGGGGTTGTTACCCAAGGCGCGCAGGGCCAGGCCGAAATCCGTCGCCAGTAGGAGTGCCGACAGAAGCACCAATCCAATAACCACCAGGGAAAACCCCACAGCCCAACGGCCATCGAGACCCATGGCCAAATCCGGGAGCTGGAGGATCCCCGCAGGGGTATCGGTCAGGGGGATGTTCGAGCGACCCATCAAGCGCAGGGTGATCGAATACAGGCCGGTGGTGGTGAGGATGCCAGCAAACAGCTCGTTCACCCCCAAGCGGGTGTGGATCAGGCCGGTCACCATGCCGGCCAAAAAGCCAAAGAACACGGCCATGGCCAGGGAAAGGGGCACGGGGACCCCCTCGCTGATCAGCATGGCCGCTGCCCCACCCCCCAGGGCAAAGGAGCCATCCACCGTGAGATCAGGAAAGTTGAGAACGCGCAGGGTCAGATAGGTGCCCAGGGCAAGGCCCGCATAGGCCAAGCCCTGGTCGTAGGCACCAAGCCAAAGAGCAAGCATCGGAAAAGTATGACCGGTGCTGAAAAGCTCTCCCTAACCGAGGGGCTCAAGATCCTCAAACCGGAACACCTGCCGGCTGGCCGGGGTCTCGCCGTGGGCTTCCGTTGCCACCACCCGCTCGCTCAGCACCCAGGGACCCGATTCGGTGAGGGGCACAAAGGTGTCGGTGAAGAGGCTTTTGCCGCCCTTGCTTTCAGCCGTGGCGGGGTCGCTGTATTGGCTGCTGTAGCTGCGGCTGAGGTAGCCAGAGCCCGTATCGGTGGTGCTCTCGGTGTAGATGGTCACCACGGTGCCGTGGATGTGGCGGTGCACCATCGTCACCACGGAATCCTTGATGCGATAGCGATCACCGCTGTTTTTACCGCCCACGACCACCTCGGTGCCCACGGCATCGGTGTCGCCCGCGGTGAAGGTGTTGGCGCCGTGGGTTTGCTCAAAACTGCGGCGCACCCGGTGAATCGCCACTTCCCAGAGCTGGGAGGCCAGGGCCTTGTTCACCTCCTCATCGGCGACCCCTTCAACCTTGGCCTTGAGGTCGGCGCCCACCTCGAAACTGCCACTCACCAGGCGATCGTCCTGCTGCCAACTGCAGCGGCCCTTGTAGCCCCCAAAGCCCGGCTCCCAGGTGTAGCGGTTCTCGTAGGCAGCACGAAAGGCATCGGTGCAAT
>CANHGA010000182.1 GCA_947460085.1 Synechococcaceae cyanobacterium | reverse complement strand
GTCTTGTTGGCCAGGGCGGGCATCAGGGCCCTTAACGATCCTTGGGGCATGGGTTCGCTGGTCTCTCTGGTTTTTGCTCTCTCTGGTCTTTGTCCTATCAAGAGGCCTGCTATTCGTTGACAACGGATGCGCTGATTTGGGTGGAGAAATTACCGCATTGAACGATGCTTCCTGTCGGATTGAGCGTAAAGCTGCCAAGAACAAGGCTGGGATCGGCGGGTCTGATTTGACCGGGTTGGGTGTTTTGGCAGATGATCGTAATCATCTTGGGATTTTGGCCAGGAGTCATGAATGTGGCCCCCACATAGGCTTTGAGTTGACCGGTGTAGGCCGGCTGATTGGGGATCACATAGCTATAGGCCGAATAGGTGGTGGTTCGGATGGCGAAGCTGAAGCTGGCAGGCAACGTCAATCCAAAATCCCTCTGTACGGTTGAAACGGTGGCCTGGAACCTGCCATTTTTTTGGTAGTAGGTTCTCTGGCCTTCCATCATTTTCGAAACAGCCGTCAGGGCTTGGTTCTGGTCAGCAGAGTGGCCTGTAAGGGGCTGCCCTGGATTGGACTGGGCATTGGCACCAAGGGGCTGGAGGCCAAGGGCGAGGCAGGCTGCAGCAAATGCCAGGCGAGTACGCGTTGCCAATGGAGCCCTTTTGGAATGATTGGTCGATGTTAGCCCGGTAGTGATTAGGCACTCAAGAAAGTGTCGACTTGTGATTGAGTGATCAACTGGATAGATGGCAGGCAGGCCATGCGCCCCAGGGCGGCATGTTGCTATGGTGGGTTTTGATGTCGATGAGCTGTGCCAAAGAAGCGAAGAAAACTCAGCCCTGAGCATGATAAAAAAATTGTTCTGCTCAAGAGGGATGTTGAGCTTTTTATCGCAAAGATTGGTGACATTCGTGACGACGAGCTCCGCGAGGAGTTCAAGGCCGGATACAGGCCTGTCGTGAATGTATGGGCGTTTCTGCGCGGCGAATATGATTCAAATGGCTATACGGAGGATCTTTTGAGGGGGTTTGAGCGTTATGACCAGGAGCTCGAGAAGTTTAATTCAGAATACGAATTTTAGTCTGATTACCATCCTCCGGCTTGTTTGGAGCCGACTCGTTATCTGCTAATCGACCCCTCCCGTGCCCAGTCCAATGGCACGCTTAGGGGGTTCTGTTGGCCCTGCGGGTTGTGCCATTTCTCCCCACGTTGGTTGCGACTGCGGTAGTTCCCTTTCTTTTGAAGCTGCTCGGCGCCCTAGCCCTCTGGGTTGGGGGCGGCTGGTTGATTCGGCTCGGGGTGCGGTTGCTGCGCCAGGCCATGCGCCACAGCAGCCTGGACCCCACCATGGCGGGTTACCTGGTCAACTTCATCGCCGTGGTCCTCAGGGTGATCCTGGTGGTGGCGATTCTGGGGTTCTTCGGGATTCCCACCGCCAGCTTTGCTGCGTTACTCGCCGGCGCTGGTGTGGCGATTGGCGCTGCCTGGAGCGGCATGCTCGGCAACTTTGCAGCCGGGGTGTTTTTGCAGATGTTCCGGCCTTTCAGTGTGGGGGATGTGATCTGCGCCGCTGGCGTTACCGGCACGGTGGAGGAGATCGGCATGTTCATGAGCTCGATCCTGGCCGCCGATCACGTGCGCAACATCGTTCCCAATTCCAAGCTGTTTGGCGACACGATCCAGAATTTCTCCTCCCATGCCTACCGGCGGGTGGATTTAACCCTGCAACTCGACCATGGGGCCGACGTGGATCGGGCGATGGACTTGATCCGCGGCGCGCTTCGGGGCATCGAGCATCAAGTTGCTGACCTAACCCCTGAACTGGTGGTGCTTGAGATCAATGTATGGGGGCCCAAATTGGCGGTGAGACCCTATGCGCTCAGTAGCCACTTTGTTCAAGTGCGAGCCGAGGGCAACCGCGTGCTTGCTGAGTTGCTTAGGAGCGGCGATCTGCCTGTGGCCCGAGGCCCCCTAGAGCACCTGGCCGACCATTACCGCAGCAACGGCTGAAAATAGGGTGATCCCCAGGGCGGTGAGGGGGTTTTGGCCTTGGGCCACCGCCACGGTGGTCACCACGCCAGCGCCAAGGCAGGCCACGGCGAGTTGGGTTACCAGCTCTTGACGGGAACGGGGGGCAGGGCTCGGGGTCACGGCTGGTCCAGCGGCTTGGCCCCGACCGTAGGGGCTACAAACCCGGGGACCCAGGCTTCCCGGGACTGTTGTTACCTGGCGTCGGAGTTTGTTACGCCCCGCAATCTGCTGGCCGGCCGGGCCCGGCCGCTGCTGGCCCATTGCTTGAACCCTTCGAGTTGCTCCTTTGCCGTGCGGGAGAGGGGCACCAGTTGGCTGGCTGCGGTGATCAGATCGGCCTCGCCAAAGTCCCTGTTTTCGCCGAAGGCCAGGTGCATGGCCTCAATCACGGTTTGCTCAAGTTCGGCTCCGGAGAAGCCTTCCGTGCGATCCGCCAGAACTCCCAAGGGAATGGTGTGGGCCGGCCTGCGCTTCCCCAGCTGTAAATCGAGAATGGCCCTGCGCTCTTCGGTGGTGGGGAGATCCAGCAGGAAGATTTCATCGAAGCGCCCCTTGCGCAGCAGTTCGGCGGGGAGTTTCTCCACCCCATTGGCGGTGGCCACCACGAACACAGCGCTGGTTTTTTCCGCCATCCAGGTGAGCAGGCTGGCCAGCACCCGTTGGCTAGTGCCGCCATCGCTGCGGGGATCCCCCCCGAAGCCTTTGTCGATTTCATCGATCCACAGCACGCAGGGCGCCATGGCTTCGGTCCGCTGGATCATGTCGCGGGTGCGGGCTTCTGAGGCCCCCACCAGGCCGGCAAACAGGCGCCCCACATCCAGCCGCAGCAGCGGCATGCCCCAGCTGTGGGCGATGGCTTTGGCGGTGAGGGATTTGCCCGTTCCCTGGGGGCCCACCAGCAGCACCCCCCGGGGCACGGGCAGGCCGTAGCGCTCAGCTTCCTCGCTGAAGGCCCGGTGGCGCTGGTCGAGCCAATGCTTGAGGGCATCCAAGCCGCCGATGTCGGCGGGGGTGGCTTCGCTGGGGCAGTACTCCAGCAGTTCACTTTTGGCGATGGCCTGGCGCTTCTCTTCCAGGACCTCGGCCAGATCCTCGCCGCCCAGGCAACCCCGGCGGGCCAGGGCCCGGGCAGCGATTTGGCGCACCCGTTGCTCACTGAGGCCATGGCAGGCGGCGGTGAGTTGCTCCAGAACTGCCGCATCCAGGGGCATGCCACTGGCCCTGGCGATGGAGCCCAAGAGCTCGCCGATGGCGCCGGCATCGGGTAGGGGGAGCTCGAGCAGGGTGATGCAATCCTCCAGCTCCCTGGGCAGCTGCCATTCCGGTGCCGTGATCACCAGGGTGCGGGGCACCTGGCGCAGGCTGGAGGCCAGGTTGCGCAGGCGCCGGCAGACGCCGGGGTCATCGCTGTAACGGTGGAAATCCCGCAGCAGCAGGATCGCTCCCTGGCCCTCGGGGAGCCCATCCAGGCTGGCCAGGGCTGCCATGGGATTGCGGGCAGCTTCTCCCTGGCGGTTCGGTGCTCCGCCCAGGCCGTCGATGAAATCCCAGCGCAGCAGGCTGCGGCCACCGAGCCGTTGGGCTGCGGCCTCCAGCAACACCTCGACCCGTTCCTCCTCGAGGCTGCGGATCCAGAGGATCGGGGTGCGGGAGCGAATCAGCAGGTCGAGTTGATCAGCCCAGGCTTGGCTCATGGGACTAGGGCCTCAGGATTTGAGCTGGCCCAGGGCAGCCCAGCGGGGATCACCGCCCCGGCCATCGCTGCTCCAGGTGGGTGGGCCCGGGCACTCGGAACCGCAGTGGTTGACCAGGGGCAATTGCAGGCTCAGCTGCTCGAACACCCAATGTTCTGGATCGAAGCTGCCCCGGGGGCTGAGCTGGTCTGAGGCGTCGGAACCATCGTTCGCTGCAGCCGTTTCGCTGGACAGCCATAGCTCCATATCCGGCCCCAGGAGTTGGGGGTCGGTTGGGCCGGCTTCCCCGAGCCAGATGGATTCGTCGGCGGAGGCTTGGAGGGGGTGGTTGAAATGCTGCAGGCAGCGGTCGCAGCAGAGGGTCACGATGGTTGCTGCCTGACCCTTCACCGCCAGCACGGTGCCCTGGTGCTCCACCGTGAGCTGGCCGCGCACGGGGGTCAGCGTATCGAGACCAGCGATGGCTTGATCGATCTGCCAGCGGTGCGCCGTGCCAAGGGCCTTGAGCTCCTGGATGGGGATCGGGTGCAGGGGATCGCTCAAAGCTGATGGAAGGGGGTGCTTTTTGGCCTTTTACTTTTTGGCCTTGGGCTCAAATGGCAATCGACCGACGCCACCTGCGCCGCCTGCCACAGCGGGCTGCTGGTTCATTTGCTGATCCAGGATGGCCTGCAGGTTG
>CANHGA010000181.1 GCA_947460085.1 Synechococcaceae cyanobacterium | reverse complement strand
GCCTGGTGATCGTGGATGGCGGCCAGGAGGGAAAGGTGATGGCAGGGGCCGCCCAAGGCCTGAAGCAGCTCGCCCTTGCGACCACCCCAGCGGAAGCGGCTGGCCTGGTTCAGCCCTGGTTGGCTGCCGGCGACTCCCTGCTATTGAAGGCCAGTCGCGGCGTGGCCCTGGAGCAACTCATCCCGCTGCTGCAAGCGTCGCTGGCCGAGGGGCCCTGATCGGGGCCAGTCGCTACCAGTCATGATGGGGGCGGAGCACCATTTCACGATGTTGTTGCCCGGGGGCAGTTTCTGTCTGCGGGCGAAGGCCCTAGGTGGTGGTTCACCCGGGGCCTTTCCTTTTGGGCGCGGCTTTTGGCCCAGGCGATGGGGACCTGCTGGTGGATCTGATCCGGCGCCGCGACATCAAGCCAACCCTGGGCGAGCGGATGGAACCCTCTTCTGAGTTCGAAGGGGGGGAATCTGTTGGGTTGAGAATCACCTAGCCCCTTCAGAACTCCCCTGACCTCTCCCCGATCGCCACTGCAGATTCGCCCCTATGGGCCTGCGGACTGGCCAGCCATCACTGAGGCAGAAGCCCGAATGGCTTGGGTGGAGGAACCAACGCCATGAAGGTGGTGCCGTTGCGGCTACAGCCTGGCGCTGACCTGCGCGGAGCCCTGGACGCCTGGATGGTCGACCAGGAGGAGCAGGCCGGCTGCCTGATCAGCGCCGTCGGCAGCCTGTCGGTGGCCCAGCTGCGCTTGGCAGGGAAAAAAGAAGCCACCGTGATCCGCGGCGATCTGGAGATCCTCAGCCTCTGCGGCACCTTGTCGAGAGATGGTGCCCACCTGCACATCGCCGTGGCCAACAGCACCGGATCCGTAACCGGTGGCCACCTCTGCGCCGGCTCGCTGGTGCGCACCACCGCTGAGCTGGTGATCGGCCTCCTGCCGGACTGGCGGTTTCGCCGGGAGCTCGATCCAGCTACGGGCTACGCCGAGCTGGAGATTAAGACTCAGCCAGATCTGTGATCGCCCGCAGCGTCGCAAGCAAATCCGGCAGTCGTTGCTGGCTGGCTTGATCCGGTGACAGGAACGCAGGAAGGGCCTCAAGGAAGGCGGAGGTGTTCAACAGCTCGTGGAACTGGGCCGCAGTAATGAACCAGCTGTTTGCTGGGCATGCCCACCGGCGCCAAACCCAGGCGATCCCATGTCCAGGCCAATCAAGATGGGATCGATTTGTAGCTTGAACGCACCAGCAAGCCGTCCTTGGGTGAGGGGGTGGGGATGATGCTGAGTGATAGGTCCTGAAATGGCTCCAACTCCAGGGTGAGCTGCTTGAGCAACCCCACCGCTAACAGCCGGATTTCCAGTTCCGCTAGGGCCTTGCCGAGGCAGACCCGTTCGCCGCCGCCAAAGGGCAACAGGGTCATTGTTTCGTCGTTGTCGAGATGCCGCTGGGGCCGAAAGGTCGCCAGATCATCAGCATCAGCGCCGTGGAGCTGGCTGGCGCTGATGCTCACCTGCACCACCCGATCGGCTGGCACCAGCACACCCGCTAGGGCGATGGGCTGTTGGGTACGGCGAAAAAAGCCACCCACCGGTGGGGTGAGCCGCAACACCTCCTTCACCACCGCATCAAGACGGGGGGCCCGTGAGGCGTCGAAGGCGTTCCCAGCCTCACCCTCTGCCGCTGGCCAAGACAAGGTGTCGAGTTCTTCCTGCAACCAGGCGAGGTGCTCGGGATGCTGGAGCAGGGCCAGAAGTAAGCAACTCAACGATGAGGCAGTGGTTTCGTAACCGGCAAACAGAAGTAGCAGCAGCTGCTCAGCCACGTCGTCGTCGGCCAGGGGGAGACCGGCTTCATCCAGGCCTCCGGCCAGTAGATCGAGGCCGCCGGCGGCGAGGGGCGCTCCGGAGGCAGCAGCGGCCTGGGCCTTTTGAAGCACGGAGCTAAGGCGTGATAGCAGGCGCTTGCGGGCCTTACGGGCTTTTGCGAATGGACTGCCGGGCACGGCGAGCGGCAGGGAGAACAGGCCCTGGCACCAGATTTCGAAATCCATAAACAGGGCCTCGCGATCAACGGGATCGAGTCCCAGCACCGTGCTGGCGATCACGCTGAAGGCAAAACGCCTCAATCTCGGCACCAGGGCCACGGGCTGTTGGTCGCCGAGCAGCTCCTCTGCGAGACCATCAACCAGCGCCACGATCGCCGGACTCGATCGCTTCAGGGCCGCGGTTGTGAACAGCTGGCCCACCACCCGGCGGCGGGCCTTGTGATCGGCACCATTGCGGTTTGCCAGCGATAGGGGCCCCAGCAGTTCCCGCACACTGTCTGGCCACCAGCCAGCCACTGCATCGCTTTGGGCAAAGAGGTCGCTGATCGCCTGCCCGCCGCGGATAAACACGGTGCGTTGGCCCAGCAGGCTGGTTTCGTAGACATCGCCAAAGCGCTCGAAGCGCGAGCGGGCGAAATCGGGATCACGAAAAAAGGCGAGGGTCTCGAGCACACCGCTCACAGCTGGGGTGCACGGCAGGGGCCGCAGGGTGGCGAGATCGAAGGGCAAGCGATCGGATCGGCAGCGGTGTCCAGGCTGGCAGCTAGCTGGGAACGGCGCGAAGCACCAGTGCAGGGCCTCTCTCCCCTCCCTAGGGTCGCTTGATCTGCTGCCGCGAGCGAGAGGGGCGATGCCAGATCTAATCGTGATCGGCAGTGGCCTGGGGGGTCTTTGTGCCGCCGCCATCGCCTCGCGCCACGGGCTGGAGGTGCAGGTGCTGGAGGCCCACAGCCAGCCCGGCGGCGCCGCCCATGGTTTTCGACGGGGACCCTTCCACTTCGAGTCTGGCCCTTCGCTTTGGAGCGGGCTGGGCAGCTGGCCTAGTGCCAACCCCCTGGCCCAGGTGCTGCGGGCCGTGGGTGAAAGCGTGCCGGTGGCGCGCTACTCGGAGTGGGGCCTGCTGTTGCCCGAGGGCAATCTTCGGGTTGGCGTGGGTTTGGATCCATTTCTGGAGTTGCTCCGCAGCCTCCGGGGGCCAGCGGTTGCCGCTGAATGGCAGGACTTTCTGGTGGCCATGGCCCCGTTGTGCCGCGCCGCCGGATCGCTGCCGCTGTTGGCCCTGCGCCCCGGCGCTGGCCTGCTCACCACTCTGGGCAGCCAGGGTTTGGGGTTGATCGGCCAGGCCGGCCAGTTGGCAGCGCTGGGCGGAGCTTTTGGGCCGATTGCCCGCCGCCATCTGCGCGATCCCTTTCTGCTCCATTGGGTGGAGATGCTGTGTTTTCTGATCTCCGGCCTGGAGCCGGATCAGACCAGTGCAGCCGCCATGGCCACCCTGTTTGGCGAGTGGTTTGAGCCCGATGCGGGGTTGGACTACCCGTTAGGTGGCAGCCCCGCCGTGGTGGATGCTTTGGTGCGGGGCATCCGCCGCCATGGGGGCGAGCTGCGCACGGGCGCGGCGGTGGCTGAAATCGAACTGTCGGGGGGGCGGGCTACGGGGGTGCGCCTGGTCAGCGGCGAACGGCTGAACGCCCGCCTCGGAGTGATTAGTAATGCCAGCCCATGGGATACGGCCGCCCTGCTGGATAAGGGCAGTGCGCCGGAGCGCTGGCGCCAGAAGCTTCTGGCTGCGCCGGCTTGTCCCAGTTTTCTGCACTGGCACCTGGCTTTAAACGATGAAGGCATGGCCGAGCTGCCGATTCACCATGTTTGGGTGGGGGATTGGCAGCGGGGCATCAGGGCTGAGCGCAACATGGTGGTGCTGTCGATGCCGTCGCGGCTGGATCCCTCCCTGGCGCCGCCGGGCCACCAGGTGCTGCACGGCTACACGCCAGCTAACGAACCCTGGGAACTCTGGAAGGATCTGGAGCGGGGCACCCCCGCCTACGAGGAGCTGCGCCGCGAGCGGTGCGGGGTGTTCCACGGCGTTTTCGATCAACTGGTGCCCGATTGGCGCGAGCGGGTGGTGGTTGAGCTGCAGGGAACCCCCCTCAGCCATCGCGACTTTCTGCGGGTGCACCAGGGCAGCTATGGCCCCGCCTGGCCCGCCAACCGCGGAGCCTTCCCCGGCGGCGGCACCCCGATCAAAGGCTTGGCGCTCTGCGGTGCGGGCGTATTCCCCGGAATTGGCGTGCCGCCGGTAGCCGTGAGCGGCGCTATGGCGGCCCACCGCTTTGTGCCCGCTGCGGCCCAACGGCGATTGCTGGAGGAGTTGGAGCTGGTGAGCTGAACACTGACTGCTTACTGCTGGTCAAATCAGTTGGTTTTTGCCAAAGGGGGGCAGCGCCTACCCATTGCTAGGCACGTAAGCCTCAACATCAAAACCACCGATCGCTTGGGTGGTAGCGACGAGCTGAAATAAGCCGCTAGCGGGCTTAGCCTCGGGCTGAACGCCACGTGTCTTTCGCTTGAACAAGATCACCGG
>CANHGA010000180.1 GCA_947460085.1 Synechococcaceae cyanobacterium | reverse complement strand
TCCTCTGCTTCTTCTGCCCCGTCTTCGGCTTCAGGGGTGAGGTCTTCAGGGGCGAGTTCTTCAGCTTCAGCGGAGACCTCTTCGGTGGAGACCTCTTCATCTGGAACCTCTTCGGAGTAGTCCGCTTCGGCTTCGCCCTCTTCGTCGTACCCATCCTCGTCTTCGGGCAGAGGATAGAGCTCCCGCAGCCGGGCATCTTCTTCGGCCCGCAGGGCCTGCTCCGCTTCCAGCCGGGATTCCGCTTCGGCCTGAAGGGCTTCTTCCTCCTGGCGTTGGGCGACCAACTCCGACACCACGGCGTCTTCGCTGACCTGGTCGTACTCCGTGGCGTTCTTGATGTCGATTTTCCAGCCGGTCAGGCGGGCCGCCAAGCGCACGTTTTGACCTTCCCGGCCAATGGCCAGGCTGAGTTGGTCCGGTGGCACCAGCACGTGGGCGTGTTGGCCTTCGGGGTCAACGAGGCGAACCATTTCCACCCGGGCTGGGCTGAGGGAGTTGGCGATGTACTGGCCAGGATCGGGAGACCAGCGGATCACATCAATCTTTTCGCCGCGCAGCTCATTCACCACCTGTTGGATGCGGGAGCCCCGGGCGCCGATGCAGGCACCGACCGGGTCCACTTCCCGCTCGACGCTGTCGACGGCCACCTTGGTGCGGGGGCCCACCGAGCGGCTGGGGGGATTGGCTTCCCGGGCCACAGCCACGATGCGCACCGAGCCTTCCTGGATTTCAGGCACCTCGTTTTCAAACAGGTAGACCACCAAGCCGGCGTTGGACCGGCTCACAAACAGCTGGGGACCGCGGCGGGCGATTTCGCTCACTTCCTTCAAGAACACCTTGAAGGTGGCGTTCGCCCGGTAGTTGTCGTTGGGGAGTTGGTCGCGGCGGGGAAGCTCCGCCTCCACCTCAGGCCTGCCCAAGCCCGAACTCACGGCCATGATCACGGATTGGCGCTCAAAGCGGATCACCCGGGATGTCAGGACCGGATCTTCCAGATCCGCAAATTCCTCTTGGATCATGCGGCGCTGTTGGTCGCGCAGCTTCTGGGCCAACACCTGCTTGGTGGTGGAGGCGGCCATGCGACCGAAGTCGTCTTTCTCTGGGGTGACATCGAGCACCACGGTGTCGCCGATCTGGGCGTCTTCGGCCACCTGCTGCACTTCAGCCAAGGCGATTTGGTGGTCTTCGCTTTCGATCTCTTCAACGATGATTTTTGAAGCCAGGACCCGGTAGCCCTCCTCCTCGAGATCGAGCCCCACGTCGAAGTTGGAGAAGTAGTCCTCCTCAAAGGGGTCTTCGCTGATGCCGAGGTACAGGGTGCGCCGGTAGCGCTCGTAACCCTTGAGCAGGGCCTCGCGCAGGGCGGCCTCCACCACGGCAGGCGGCAATTTCTTTTCTTCGCTGATGTCCTCGATCAGGTTGTTCAGACCGGGGAGAAGAACCAGAGCCATGGATCAGGGGAGGGAAATGGTCAGGAGGCGAGACAGGTTTGAAAAGCTGGTTACTCGGTGGGAGTCACCAGCCGCACGCTGATCAAGTCACAGCGTGGGATGCGCTTGGTACGTCCCCGCAGATTGAGGTGCACCGAGGTGTCGTCGCGTTCGAGCAAAAGCCCTTCGCTGCAGACGGTTTCGCCTTTGGCATCGCGGAATTGCACTTCGATCGGGAAGCCGCGAAAACTGCGGAAATCCCGGTCGTCCTGCAGCTCGTCGCTGACACCAGGACTGCTGACTTCCAAAACATAGGCGTCAGCGAGCAGTCCGGCCGCATCCATCGCCTCGCCGAGGGGTGCGCTCAAGGAGGCACATTCGTCGAGGCTGATGTCGCTGCCATCGGTGCGTTGCACCAAGATCTGAACCGTCATCGGGATGCGATGGCTCAGCACCTGAACTCCAACGACCGCAAAGCCAACCTGGGCGGCGGCCCCTTGGGCAAGCCGTTCGAGTTCGGAGTTGAGGGAATCGGACAAAACTGCTGGTGCAGGCAGGGCGGTGGGGCCCGCCGGCTGCTGCAGTTTTGGAAAACTGCCCTTGGTTCTGGTCTATCGGGTGCAAGCCCCAACCGACTGAATCAAAGGAAATGCCCGCCGGGCACACCCTCACCATACGGGATGGTTGCTGGCGATTTTCAGTCTGCGGACGGCTCCCCCGCCCCGGGAATGGGGGGCAGTTCAATCACGGGGGCTTCGGCGAAGTAATCGTTGGGATGCACGGTGCCCCGCAGGCTGGTGTCCTGGTTGAGGCACTGCCCCTTTTGCTCATCGCTGCGCAGGTATTGGCACACCCGGGCCCAAAGCTTGGCGCGGGTTCCCGGTGCCCCTTGGCTGAAATGCACCAGGTCGTTGCCCCCCACCATGCCCTGGATTTCCACTTGGCAGAGGCTGCAACGTTGGCGGCTGCCGGGGGGGATTGCGGGCATGGCGTCCTCACGGGATGGCGAGCAACTTAGGCGGGTTGAAGGGGGTGACGGCAACCGTCCCTGGTGCCCGGGCGGTCCTCCTAGCCTGGATCGATTGCTTGTTCGGCTGTCAGCCAAAGCCCCTTGACCTGGTTGTCGCTTGTTTCTGCCCTGCTTATTGGGCTTTTCTCCCTCCTGGGGGCCCCGATGGCCTGGGCTGAGGCCCATAGCTTCGTGGCCGATGCCGCCAGGGCTGTGGCGCCTGCGGTGGTGCGCATCGACACCGAGCGTGATGTGGCCCGTCAGCCGTTTGATCCGGTGATGTTGGATCCGTTCCTGCGGGATCTGCTCGGCGATCCGGCCGGCAGCATGCGCGAGCGGGGGCAAGGCTCGGGGGTGGTGATTGATGCGGCCAAGGGGCTGGTGCTCACCAATGCCCACGTCGTGGATCAGGTGGACGGGGTGGAGGTCACCCTGGCTGATGGCCGCCAGCTCGATGGCGTTGTCGTTGGAGCTGATCCCGTCACGGATCTAGCGGTGGTCAGGCTCGAGGCCACCCCCGGGCTCAAGGCAGCCTCCTTGGGGGATTCCGAAGCCCTCGAGGTGGGGGATTGGGCGATTGCCATGGGGAGTCCCTATGGGCTGGAGCGCACCGTGACCCTGGGAATCATCAGCAGCTTGCACCGCGACATCCACAGCCTGGGCTTTGCCGATAAACGGCTTGATCTGATCCAAACCGATGCGGCGATCAATCCGGGCAATTCCGGTGGGCCCTTGATCAACGCTGGCGGCCAGGTGGTTGGCATCAACACTCTGGTGCGTTCCGGCCCTGGGGCTGGCTTGGGTTTTGCGATTCCGATCAACTTGGCCAAGGGCGTAGCCCAACAACTCAGCGACGGCGGCCAGGTGCTCCACCCCTATTTGGGCTTGCAACTGGTTCCCCTCACGGCCCGCCGCGCCCGGGAGAACAACCGCGACCCCGGGGCCTTGCTCCAGCTCCCCGAACAGGATGGGGCTCTGGTGCAGAGGGTTTTGCCCGACAGCCCCGCCGAAGTGGCCGGCCTGCGCCGCGGGGATCTGGTGGTGGCCGCCGCCGACCAACTGGTCGCCGATCCGTCGGCGTTGTTGCAACTGGTGGAGCGCTCCATGGTGGGTGAACCCTTGCCCCTGCGGGTGATTCGCGGCCAGCAGGAGCTGAGTCTTTCCATCAAGCCCTCGGCCATGCCCCCGGCGGCCTGAGCTACGGTCGCTCCCCCGAGCGAACGCGTGATGTCGGATCTGCAAGACCGGATGAAACAGGCCGTTGCCGAAGCGGCTGTGGAGCAGATCCGCGATGGCATGGTGCTGGGTCTGGGATCTGGCTCGACGGCGGCCCTGATGATTCAGGCCCTAGGCGCTAAACTCCGGCGTGGTGATCTCCACGACATCGTGGGAGTGACCACCTCCTTCCAGGGCGAGGTTTTGGCCGCTGAGCTGGGCATTCCCCTGAAGAGCCTCAATGCCATTGATCGGATCGATCTCGCCATCGATGGCGCCGATGAAGTGGATCCCTCCTTCCAGTTGATCAAGGGCGGCGGCGCCTGCCACGTGCAGGAAAAACTCGTGGCCCGCCGCGCGGATCGCTTCGTGGTGGTGGTGGATTCCACCAAATTGGTGGACACGCTCAATCTCGGTTTCCTGTTGCCCGTGGAGGTGCTTCCCGGCGCCTGGCGCCAGGTGCAAGGCCAGCTCAAGGAGATGGGGGCGGATGCCCAGCTCCGCATGGCCGTCCGCAAGGCCGGGCCTGTGGTGACCGACCAGGGCAATTTGGTGCTGGATGCGAAATTTGCCGGCGGAATTACAAATCCAGCCTCCCTCGAGAAAGGGATCAACAATCTCCCCGGGGTGTTGGAGAACGGTCTGTTCGTCGACATCACCGACCAGGTGTTGGTGGGTGAAATTGTCGATGGGGTGCCCGGCGTTCGGGATCTGGCCAAGCGCTAAACCAGCCGCTTAATCCCCATGCGTCAAAGTCGCATCAAGGCTTGAGAACCCGAACGGCCGGTTGGGCTGGGTTGGCGCCGGCCGGATTGGTCTTTAACCACGTGCTGGCGGGTAGGGGCTGCCGCTGGTTGTAACCCACCG
>CANHGA010000179.1 GCA_947460085.1 Synechococcaceae cyanobacterium | reverse complement strand
GTCCTTTCGCTTGTTTTCGCCTCGTGGTGGATTGGAAGCTGGATCCTGAAAAGTTTCCCAAGCGCATCGACCTTGAAGTGTCTGAGGAGGTGCTTTATCGCCTCCAGCAGATCAGCTTGAGAACGGGTCTTTCGATCACGGAGATCGCCTCTGCTTTGGTGGCCCAGGGGGCCGAGCTGTCCTTCCGGCCCGATCAGGAACCCTAGGCAGTCAGTTCTGCCCTAGCTGCAGGACTCCCCACCGTTGGCCATGCTGACGAAGCTGTTACACGCCAGTTGATCCGCTGGCCAAGCCGTTTTCAATCAAGAAGGCTGCGAGGTTGCTTACGGAGCGGCCCTCCTTGAGGCTGCGCTCACCAAGGGCCTTAAAAGCCGCGTACGAAAGGGTTACAGAGATTCTTCGGGGGCTTCCTACTCCAATGGCTAGCTTGCTTTCAGCTTTTGATTGGCTTGCCACGCCTCTGCCTTGGATCGATTTGCGTAATTATGCTCTACTGCTAAACCAGCTGCAGCATTGCTCGTCTGGCTCAGTCCTTCGTAAGGGTGGTTGATTACGGGTTGATTGCGCCTTTAGATCATTCTCGTGCTGGGCCATCAGCCCGCCAACTGTGCTTTTGGTCCCATGCCCTGGTTTGTCAAGTTGGAAGAGGGGATCGTGGCCAAGCCCCAGTTCGATGCGGTGATCCCAGACCACTTGGCTTGGCTGCAATCCTTGGCACTCGCCGGTCACCAGCCCCGCAGCGGCTACTGGGCCGATTGCAAGGGTCTGAATGGCGATGGGGCGGGGGGGATGTTGCTGTTTTGGGCGCTGGATTGGGCCGAGGCCCAACTGCTAATTGGTAACGATCCCCTGATTCAGCAGGGTTGTGTGCGTTGGAGCCTGCATGAATGGAGCTTGGTATTCGGCTCTTTTGAACCGGGGGCACCTAGGAATGGAACAGCAGCACCAGGCCCGACTTCAGCTGGTGAAACTCCCGCTCTTCCCGGCTGAGATCAAGCCCCACCTGGAGGCCTTCCTTGAGGGCGTCTTCAAAGGGAGGGGCCGTGGGGGCAACCCCCGAATTCCAAACCGCAGCAATCCCCACCGGGGTCGCATGCCAACGGAAGCAGTTGGTGATGCCGATGTCGGGCTCCTGCAGAGCTTCTTCAAGCAGTTCGCGAATTGGCATGGTCTGTGCACCCTGCCCCCCAGCATCGGGAGCCTTTGGGCCTGAGGCCATTAGCTGAGAATTTTCGTGATGAAAGGTGCCACTGCAGCCGAAGTCATGGCCCCCGCCGCCAGCAGCAGGGCCGCTCCAAATAGCCAGATCTGCTCCAGCCTTTGGCCCATCGCCAGGAGTTTGCCAATGGCCGCCGGATCGGGGGGGGGCAGGCCTGCCCCAAGGATTGGCTTGACCTTGATCTGGCCCCCATAGCGATTGGCCCCCCCGAGTTGCACCTGGCCCACCAGGGCATAGGCCGCCTGGGAAACGCCCGCATTGGGCGATGGATCGCTAGCCCCTTCCTTCAGGGCTGCTTGCAGGGTTGGCCAACACATCGCGAGCGCTTTCCCCACGCTTTGGCCTGAGGTCAACGGCAGGCTGAGGGCCACCAGCCGGCAGGGCAGCCACACGAGCAGGTCGTCCAGCCTGGCGCCTGCCGTGCCAAGCCATGCCAGCTTGCCGCGGCGGTAGCCAAGCATGGAATCGAGGGTGCTGGCCGCCTTGAACGCCCAGGCCAGGCTCAGGGGCCCAAGCCAGGCTGGATTGATGGCCCACAGGCCAGCGCCCACCAGCATCCAAAACAGGGGCGCAAACAGGCCATCGACGCCATTCTCACTGGCGGTTTCAGCCAGGGCCCGAAGAATGGCACTGCGGTCGAGATCGGCCGTATCGCGGCCCACGATCCAGCCCAGCTTGAGCCTTGCCTCGGGCAGATCATCGGGTTGATCGAGTACGGCCTGCACTCCCTGCTCCAGGCTTTTGCCAGCCAGGGCGCTGGCGAGGGCGATCAAGAGCGCCAACCAGGCGATCACTTGCATGGGACCCCGACTCGCCATCGCCAGGTGTTCGAGGCCCCAGCCAATGGCTCCGCTGCCAACCACCAGCACGAGGGTGATGGCGCCTCCGCCGAGGCGCAGGGCCCAGGGGCGATCGCCGGCCAGGCTCTCAACCACCTGGCGTAGCCGGCTGATCAACCAGCCCATCACCACGACCGGATGGAGGCACCAACGTGGATCGCCGACAAGGCGATCCACGCCACAGGCCAGGGCTACAAGGAGCCAGCCCTGGAAGACGGGGTGCTCGTCGATCAGGCGGTTTTCAGCCAGCTGAACATCGAACGCAAGCCCGTGCCCACCTGTTCGATCGGATGCTGGGCGTCCCGCTCGCGGATTTTCTGCATCTCAGGCTTGCCGGCATCACACTCGGCCACGAAGTTGCGGGCGAAGGTGCCGTCCTGGATGTCGGCCAGGATGCGCTTCATCTCCGCCTTGGTTTCGGCTGTGATCAGGCGGGGGCCGCTCACATAATCGCCGTATTCAGCGGTGTTGGAGATCGAATCCCGCATGGCGGTGAGGCCGCCCTTCACCATCAGATCCACGATCAGCTTCACTTCGTGCAGGCACTCGAAGTAGGCCAGCTCGGGTTGGTAGCCCGCTTCTACCAGGGTTTCAAAGCCAGCTTTCACAAGCTCGGAGAGGCCGCCGCACAACACGGCCTGCTCGCCGAACAGGTCGGTTTCGGTCTCTTCTTTGAAGTTGGTTTCCAGGATGCCGGCGCGGGTGCCCCCAATGCCCTTGGCGTAGGCCATGGCCAGTTCCCGAGCCTTGCCGCTGGCGTCCTGATGGATGGCAAACAGGGCGGGAACGCCCATGCCGTTTTGGTATTCCCAGCGCACGGTGTGGCCGGGGCCCTTGGGGGCGATCATCACCACGTCCACATCGCTGGGGGGCTTGATCAGCTCGAAGCGGATGTTGAAGCCGTGGGCAAAGCTCAGCACCTTGCCAGCGCTGAGGTGGGGAGCAATTTCGGCGTCGTAAACAGCCTTCTGGAATTCATCGGGCAGGAGCACCATGATCCAATCGGCCTTGGCGCAGGCATCGGCCACGGTCAGCACTTCCAGGCCATCGGCCTTGGCTTTGTCGGCGGAGCGGCTGCCTTCATAGAGGCCCACCACCACGCTCACCCCGCTGTCCTTGAGGTTGAGGGCGTGGGCATGGCCTTGGCTGCCGTAGCCAATGATGGCCACCGTCTTGCCGGTCAGCAGGCTGAGGTCGGCGTCGGTGTCGTAATAGAGCTTGGCCATCAGGGCTGTCGCGAGCGAAGCAAACAGCGAGTTTACGGAAGGGCCGTTGGGCCCCGCCCCAATTGCTGATGATCCCGGCGTTTAAGCCTCGGTGGGGTGGGCGATGACCCGATCGATCAGGCCATACTCCATGGCTTCTGCGGCGCTGAGGAAGTAGTCGCGGTCGGTGTCCTTGGTGACCTTCTCCAGGGTTTGGCCGCACATGTCAGCCAGGCTCTGGTTGAGCATGTCCTTAATGCGCAGGATTTCCCGCGCCTCGATTTCGATGTCGGAGGCCTGGCGCTGGCTGGTGCCGCCCAGGGGCTGGTGGATCATGATCCGGCTGTGGGGCAAGGCCAGCCGTTTGCCCTTGGTGCCAGCCGCCAACAGGAAGGCTCCCATCGAGGCCGCCAGGCCCACACAGATCGTCACCACGTCGGATTTGACGTATTGCATGGTGTCGAAGATCGCCAGACCGGCCGTCACCGAGCCCCCGGGGGAGTTGATGTACAGGTAGATCGGCTTGGAGCTGTCCTCGGAATCGAGGTAGAGCATCTGGGCCACCAGGCTGTTGGCAATCGCATCGTTCACTTCCTGGCCCAAAAAGAGGATCCGTTCCACGCCCAGGCGGGTGTAGATGTCAACCCAGCGCTCGTACTGGCTGCCAGGGAGGCGGTAGGGAACGCTGGGGGTGCCGATGGGCATGGCTGAAGAAGGGTGCGGTTGAAAAGCTGTGCGAAGCGAGTGTTGCGGGAGGCGCCGAGGGACGTTCCCGGGCTCTAGCTGATTCCCGGGTTGCCAGGGCTAATACCGGCGTTGATTCCGGGGGCAGCAGGCAATCCGGTGGGGAGCTCCTTCTGGCTGGTGAGGACCCGGTCAATCAGGCCGTACTCCTTGGCCTCCTCGGCGGTGAGGTAGGTCATCCGGTCGGAATCCTTGGAGAGCTGCTCCACGCTTTTGCCGGTGTTGTCGGCCAGCATCCCGAGCATGGTGCGCTTGTTGTGCAGCACCTCCTGGGCCCTGATCTGGATGTCGGTGGCCTGGCCGCGGGCGCCACTGCGGGGTTGGTGCAGCACGATCGAGGCGTGGGGCAGGGCAGCCCTCTGGCCCTTGGTGCCGGCCGAGAGGATCATCGCGGCGGTTCCCATGGCCTGGCCGATGCAAATGGTGTGCACCGGGGGCTTCACGTAGCTGAGGGTGTCGCAGATGGCGAAGGCTTCGGTTTCAAAGCCGATGGCATCGCCGGAATACCAGCTGGTGCCC
>CANHGA010000178.1 GCA_947460085.1 Synechococcaceae cyanobacterium | reverse complement strand
GTCAATGGTCTCAACGGCCTCACCCTCAAGGTCAAAAGAGGAGACTATTTAGCGGTGATGGGTACATCCGGCTCCGGAAAGAGCACGGCCATGAACATCATCGGCTGCCTGGATCGACCCACCAGTGGCAGTTACAAGCTCAATGGCACGGCGATCGAACATCTCAACGACGACGAACTCACCGACCTCCGCAATAAAGAGCTGGGCTTTGTCTTCCAGCAGTTCCACCTGCTTCCCCAACTGAGTGCCATCGACAACGTGACGCTGCCGATGGTCTACGCCGGTGTTCCCGGTGAGGAACGCCGGGAGCGCGCCAAAGCTGCCCTGGAACGGGTGGGCCTGGGCAACCGCCTCGACAACAAACCCAACCAACTCTCGGGCGGCCAACAACAGCGGGTAGCCGTAGCCAGGGCCATCATCAACAACCCAGCCCTGCTGCTGGCCGATGAGCCCACTGGGGCCCTCGATTCCCGCACCACCAAGGAGGTCTTGGATCTGTTTGAAGCCCTGCATGCAGGAGGCATGACGGTGGTGATGGTGACCCATGAAGACGATGTGGCGGCCAGGGCCCAAGAGGTGGTGCAGTTCCGCGATGGCAAGGTGATCAGCTGATGGGACCCGGCCCAAGCGGGCCCAGGGCCGGGCACTGTGCACCAAACGCAGCCCCACTGTTCCGAAGGAGTGGATCAGCCGCCCGGGGCCTGGGGCACCCCATCACCGCCCATAGGGTTCAGCAGTTGACGCAAGCCGGCAGTGGTTTCGGCTTGCGGTTCCTCGGAGATGAAGCCATGGCCCTGTGTTTCAGCTACTGCTCCAGCCGCAAAAAGACTGGTGCAAAAACCGTCCAACTGTCGCCGGAACGCCCGGCCCAGGTGGTGCAAGCGGTCCAAGAGCAGGCATCGCTTACCAAGGCCAAGCTCATTGGTGGCCAGCCGCCCCGGGCCAGCACCGTCGACTGCATGGATCTGCTGACAGCGTTCTAAACAGCCAGGGCCCCCAACCGCCGTGGACTAGCAAAAAGCCAGATCTTGGATACACTAACTGTGTTGCATCAACAGCTTTTGGAACTAGGGGGCACGGAGACACCCATACGGGACCATGATCTCCTATCGGCAACCCTTGGTTCAGCCATAGACGAAAGAAGCAACGGCGAAACAACCAAGGGCGAAAAAGGTAAAGAGCAAAGACCAGAATCAAACCGCTTTCTGAGCAAACGTCAGGGGGCAAATATTTGGATACTCGACGACGACATCTCCCTTTGTAAGCTGCTCAAAAGACAATTAGAAGCCGTCGGCTGGCAACAGTTGCTGTTTCACAAGCCAGCTGATTTTGAAGGCTTGCTCGGCAACACCGCACCCGATCTCCTGGTTTTAGATCAAATGTTGCCTGAGAAACCTGGCACCCAGGTTCTCACCTCCCTGCGGATGGCTGGCCACCAATTCCCCGTGCTGATGCTCTCGGCCCTCGGGGCACCGGATGACAGGATTCAGGGCCTCGAAGTGGGAGCAGACGACTACTTGGTGAAACCCTTCACGGCCAAGGAACTCCTTCTACGCATTGAACGCTTGCTGTTAACCGCATCCAGCCCAACCACCGCCCTTGAGAGTGCCAGCGATGACTATTGGATTGACGGGTTGCGCTTTAGACCGTCCCAAACCCTCTTGGAATCCGATCAGGAGCAGATCAACCTGAGCCGCGGCGAAGCCGCCCTGCTGGCGAAATTTTGCATGGCCCCAGGACTGATCCTCACCCGCGAACAACTCGCCCGCGGCAGTGGAAGCATTGTGGACACCAGCAACAGCAGGAGCCTGGACATGCGGGTGTCGAAACTGCGTCGCATGTTGAACAGCCTCAGCCCAAATCCAGGGGACTGGCTGGAATCGGTGAGGGGCCGCGGCTATCGACTCACGGCAAAGGTGGAAAAATTGACAGCCGCGTGATCAGCAGCGGAGACCTGATACCCAAGCCCTTAAAGCGCCAACTGGTCGCCAAAAGAAATCGAGATATTCTGACTTGGCTAACCTATTGCGCAACCAGTTGCGGCATTTTAGTTGCCCTAAGCTGGTACCATTCAGAACCAGCTCTGATCAAAGAAGTATCTGAAACGCTGTTAGATAAGTCTCGAGCCTATTCCTATGCCGTCCGAACTGGCGGCATACAAGCCATCAGGGAAATCGAACCAGGCGTTCGCGTCCATCGCGGCGAAATTTCGCCTGCAGATGGCAAAGACGTCGCCTTAAAAAACCGGCACACGATTCAGCACTACTGGAACCTCGAACACTACCAACGGCTGACCAAGGGCGGCCTGATCGCAGAGATCAGCCCCCACCACGACAGCCGCACCCCCACGGACAATGGCTTCTGGGTCAAACTGAATCAAAAGGATCAAACAGGAAGCAGCATCTGGATCTTTACCCAGGATCGCCTCGGTGATACCGAAGCCTGGAGACTCTATTTTGTGCTGAGCCTGGCCGGAGGAACCTTAATTGGCACGCTCATCTATCTGCAACGGGAACTGATTGGACCGTTGCACCGGGCCATGGCGGAGTTGCCAGAGGCCTCCACGCTGAACATCAACCTCATAGCGGAAGAGGGCAATGGCCTGGCCAGGGGAGTCTGCGAACAGATGAACCGGTTCCTTGGACACCTCAATAGCAGCAACGATAGCCAACGGATCCTGTTGCGGGGTATCACCCACGACCTACGGGGACCTTTGAGCCGCATCAAGCTCAGGGCCGAACAATTGGTCGACTGGGATATCAGCATGAATGAATTAAAAGAAGAAACAGACGAAATGAAGCTCGATATCGACCAACTCTGCGCACTCACAGACAGGATCTACGCCTATGCAGACACGCTGACAGAGGAGGACAGCAAGCGAGACCTGGAGATCTCCCAGGCCCTAACTCAGATCAAAAACAGTTACAACAGGAATGACATCATCATCGACTCCTGCCGGGAAATCATTAGAACTAGCCCCACAGGATTACAACGCAGTATCAATAATTTAATCGACAATGCCCTGGAGTATGGCAAGCCCCCAGTAGTGATCACTGCCAGAAGCAAGGCCAGACAACTGATCATCAGCGTGGAAGACCACGGCACCGGCCTCACGGCGGTTGACACCATGGTGCACCCCAAAATCCCCAAGGCCACGGATCGCCATGAAATGGGTCACCGGGGGCTCGGCATGGGGATTGTGGAGCAGTTCTGCAAAACCAATGGCGGCTCCATGCAGCTCAGCCAATCCAAACTGGGCGGACTGCGGGTCGAGATGACCCTGGCGACCGAGCGCATTTAGCTCCAGCCCCAATCACCAAGGGGGCGGGCATTTGCAAACAGATTTACGCCTAGGCCTCCCCCAGCGAAGGCCGGCATGCAAGGGAAGCAGCCATCGGGCCTGTTGCTGATCACCCCCCGTTGCCTTCCATAACTTGACGGAGTTCAGATCCCTCGGGATCTCACCAGCCCACTTCTTCTCTCCGTTAGGAGCTACTAGCCATGGTCTTGATGAACCGCGGTGATCTGGATTTCATCCTTCAACAGATCCTGATCGCCGAAGCCGATGCCCGCGGCGAGCAACTGCTCGGCAACCTGATCCCCGATGCCATCTACCCCTGGGGCCTGCGCCGGGTGGATGGCTCCAACAACAACCTGCTTCCTGGCAAGGAAAACTTCGGCGCCGCCGACCAGCCCTTCCCCTCCCTGCTGCCCCAGCAGTTCGGCAATGACCAGGACGGTGACAGCCTGCTGTTCGGCCCTCCAAACACTCCCTCTATTCCTGGTCAGACCCTGCTGACCAACACCAACTACGGCGTCAAAGCCGCGAACAACCCCGCAATCACCCGCGGCATCCAGCCCGGCGATGTGGTGGATGCCGATCCCCGCATCATCTCCAACCTGATCGTGGATCAGAGCCTCCAGAACCCCGGAGCGATTTACCGGGCCCTGGTACTAGCCGGCTCCACCGATCGCATGGGTGATCTGGCAGCCATCAACGCCGCTGTTGATGCCCTGGAAGTCGCCAATGCGGGCAGCGATGCCACAGCGATCGCGGCTGCAGACACCGCCCTGCGCAGCGAACTCGCCGCCAAGGGCATCAATGTGTTCGACACCCTGGGCGACCTCACCAAGGCCACGGTGGACCTGCCCAACGTGGCCCCCGATGAAGGCCTCTCGCCGCCGTTCAACTCCTGGATGACGCTGTTCGGCCAGTTCTTCGACCACGGCCTCGACCTGGTGAACAAGGGTGGCAACGGCACCGTCTACATCCCCCTCCAACCTGACGATCCTCTCTATATCCCGAACAGCCCCACCAACTTCATGGCGCTGACCCGCGCCAATGTGGACGCTGATGGCAACGCCATCAACAAAGTCACCTCCTGGGTGGATCAGAACCAGACCTACACCTCCAACGCTTCAGCCCAGGTGTTCCACCGCGAGTATGAACTCGTCAATGGCAGGCCCCAGGCCACCGGTCGTTTGCTGGAAGGTGCTGGCGGTGGCCTGGCCACCTGGGCGGATGTGAAGGCCCAGGCCAGAACCATGCTCGGCATCGAGCTCAATGACTTCAACGTGCACTCCATCCCGGAGGTGGTTGTTGAT
>CANHGA010000177.1 GCA_947460085.1 Synechococcaceae cyanobacterium | reverse complement strand
GGAGTGACAATCCTGGCCTGCAAAGGCCTAGTCGTGGGCCTAGCCCCTGCCTCGTTAAGAGAAGTTGAGGGTTTGCCGACTACGGGCTGACCACATCCAATAGCGTCGCTAGTGTTGAAATCAACACAGAGAGCGACCCACCATGCCGTTGGACGCCAGCTCCGGTCCTGAAAAAGCGACCTGCCTCGGAAGCTCCTGCATGAAGTGGGGGGCCGACGGCGAGCTCTCGGCCATTGATTTGCAATCGATCCTGCAGCGGCTCAGCGCCGTGGACGAGCAAGCCTCCACCCTGATGAATTGCCCGATCGACCGCGGCGCCTAGCCCACAAGGGCGATGCAGTCGATTTCAACCCGGGCCCCCTTGGGCAGGGCTGCCACTTCCACGCAGGCCCGCGCAGGAGCCACGCCCGAGCTGAATAGCTCGGCGTAGAGGGCGTTCACCTTGGCAAAGTCGGCCAAATCAGCCAGAAACACGGTGGTGCGCACCACCTGCTGGGGGCTTGAACCGCCGGCGGCCAAAACGGACGCCAGGTTGCTCAGCACTTGGCGGGTTTCCGCTTCCACATCGCCCCCACCTACCATCGCGCCCGTTTGGGGATCCAGGGCAATCTGGCCAGAGCAGAAGAGCAGCTCACCAGCTCTTACCGCTTGGTTGTAGGGGCCCACTGGGGCCGGGGCTGATGCGGTGATCACCGCTTCGGATTGGGTGCTGCTCATGCTTCCAGGCCTAGACCACAAAGGGACACTCAGTGAGCCATTTAAGCCATCCAGGCCATGAGGCCGGCTACCACGGTGCCAACAACGGCCGAAACCTGGAAGATGGTGTCGGCCCGATTGATGGTGGCAAGGGCTTGTTCTTTTCCTTTTTTGGGTGTCCTTTGGTAGAAATTGGTACCCCAGACAAACAGCAAGAACGTCCCGATCGAAATGACATATCCGCAGGCATAGATCCAGTCAAGAAAGGTTAAATAATCGAGCTCAGGAAGCTCAGCTTGGTAGGCCTGTTGCAGAAAGATCAGGGTAAGAAGGCCTGTCGATGGTATGGCCAATCGAATATCGCCAAGTTCTCCTTCAAGGGAGGGAGCCAGAATGACAATTCCCACCACAATCATCAGCGGTAAAAAGTATTTAAGGATACTGGGCAAAGGCGTGCTCTTCAGCGTCGCCTGAAGGGCCACCCCCGAGTAGGACAAATCTCCATTATTAAGCCCCAAGTTGGTGCCAAAGGCGTGAACAGTGGGCTTCAAAACTGAGGACGTAATCTTGTAACCGTTGATTTCTGCAAATGAGCCCACAAGGGCATTTTTGCCCGTATCAGGCACCAAAATCACATTGCCTTTTTGGATGGCAAGGCTGTCGTCACGAACTTCAAAAATGACGGGCAATTGCACCGATTCAAACGGAAAACGTTTGAGGTTGATCTCAGGGATGTAAAAATTTGCTGAGAATTGAAACTGCTGGTAATAGTTTCCATTGGACAGTCGAACGGGTTCTTCGCTAGCGCCAGTGATCTGGCCGTCCCAGGTGTCGACCTGGTTAGCCAAAACGATGATCGATTTTGGATCGATCTTCTCACTAACGAGCTTGTCTTGCAAAACTTGGGGCCATTCGATCCAGTAGTAGCCCTCGGCCACAAAGCGTCGATTTTGCAAAGAGAGGTCATGGAAATTGTCCACATAGGCACCCACCCTCACCTCAATCGCGTTGGGCTTACTCAGCAGCTTGTTAATGTTGGCGGACGCAAATGTGGCCACATCGCGATTCGATTGCGGGGGGGCTGACAGAGTTACACCTGGGCTCTGGAGGGCCAGGATTAGTACCACGCACAAAGCGCTCAGCAAGACTTTTAGGGCGATGCCGGAGCTCTGCCGCAGCTGGCGCCAAACGTGGGTTCTCAAAAACGCCATTGGCCTCAATGGGGGTTGCAAGCTGGACGGAGGACCAGGAAGAAGGGCCTATGGCCAATGATCTTTGCTCTGGCGCAACTGTGCTAACGCCCCAGGATTGGGGGCCCTCACAAACAAATTGGTGGCCCGCTCCAGGCCGATGCTGCTCGGGATGGTGGGTAGGCCCTGATGTCTGCGCTCAAGCACCTCAGCCAGGCGCGCCGCAATGGCCTGGTCTTCGGGCAATTGTTCAGCCGCCCAGGTCAGGTTGGAGGCGGTGTACTCATGGGCACACCAGACCCGGGTGTCAGCCGGCAGGGCCGCCAGAGCCTGCAAAGACCCATACATCTGCTCGGCCGTGCCTTCAAACAACCGACCACAGCCACCGGCAAACAAGGTGTCGCCACAAAACAGGTGGCCGCTAACGGGCAGCACAAAGGCGATGTGGGCCCGGGTGTGACCAGGCACATCCAGCACCTGAACCTCCTCGCCCAAGAGGGAGAAATGGTCGCCCCCCTGAACGCCCTCGCTCTGCAGGGGGATCCGCAGGCGATCGGCGGCACTGGCGATCACCCGGGCCTGGGGCCAGCGCTCGAGCAGGCCGGGGGTGCCGCCGATGTGATCGCTGTGGTGGTGGGTGTGGAGAATCGCCGTGAGCTCTAGGCCCTTGGCATCCAGGGCGGCAATCACAGGCTCTGCCACCGCCGGATCCACCACCGCCGCTTGCTGACCGCGCTCGATCACAAACACATAGTTGTCGCTGAGCACTGGGATCAGGCTCACCTGCAAGGCTTCTGGCAGCTCGCCCATCGTTAAAGTCCCACCGGCGGCGTCCCTCCATATTGACCGCCCTACCCAAGGCATGATCACCGTCGCCCTGGCCAAGGGAGCCCTCCTCAAGGACACCGTTCGGCGCTTTGCAGCAGCCGGCCTCGACTTTGCGGCGGTGTTAGAGCCCAGCAACCGCCAATTGATGGTGCCCAGTACCTGCGGCACGGCCCGGGCCCTGTTGGTGCGGAACGCCGATGTGCCGGTGTATGTGGCCTACGGCCAGGCCCAACTGGGGGTGGTCGGCTACGACGTGCTGCAGGAGCACCAACTGCCCGTGGCCCACCTGGTGGATTTGGGCTTTGGCGGCTGCCGGATGAGCGTGGCGGTGAAGGCCTCCAGTGGCTACCGCCGCGCCGCCGACCTGCCTGCCCACTGCCGCATTGCCAGCAAATTCACCCGCTGCGCCGAGGCCTACTTCGAAGCCCTTGATCTCCCTGTCGAACTGATCCATTTGGCTGGATCGGTGGAGCTGGGCCCCATCACCGGCATGAGTGAAGCCATCGTGGATCTGGTGGCCACCGGGCGCACCCTGAAGGAGAACGGCCTTGTGGCCATCGAAGATCTGTTCCACTCCACGGCCCGCCTGGTGGGCCACCCCCTGGCCCTGCGCCTGGATGGCGGTCCGCTCCAAACCCTGGTCGATCGGCTCGCCGTGCTTTCAGCCGTTGTTCCCCAAGCGGTGGCCTAATGGCAAAACTGGATCGTCAGCGGCTGCTGGGGCTCTTGCCCTATCTGGGACGGGACCGCAAACGGCTGTGGGCCACCCTGGTGCTGCTGATCCCGGTGGCAGGGGCCGCCGCCATCCAACCGCTGCTGGTGGGCCAGGCGATCTCGGCCCTGCGCCATGAGCCCGTAATGCCCTGGCTGGCGGGCAAGGCGGTATCAGAACAGCTCCGCACCCTGGTGTTGCTGCTGTTAGCGGCTGTTTTAGTGCGGCTGGGGCTGCAGGGCTTCCAAACCTTCAATGTGCAGGCCGTGGGGCAGCGGCTCACAGCGCGCATCCGGGACGACCTCTTCTCCCACGCCATGGCCCTGTCGTTGCGGTTCCACGACCGCACGCCGGTGGGCAAGTTGCTTACCCGCCTCACCAGCGATGTGGATGCCCTCGCCGAGGTTTTTGGCAGCGGCGCTGTAGGGGTGCTGGCGGATCTGGTCACCTTGATCGTGATCGCCGTCACGATGATTTCGATCGAGTGGCGCCTGGGCTTGCTGTTGATGCTCAGCCAGATTCCGGTGATTTTCGGGATCCTTTGGCTGCAGAGCCGTTACCGCAAGGCCAACTACCGGGTGCGCGAAGAACTGGGGCAACTCAATGCCGACCTCCAGGAGAACCTCCAGGGCCTGGAGGTGGTTCAGATGTTCCGCAGAGAAGCGGTCAACAGCGCCCGTTTTTCCCGCACCACCGATTCCTATCGCCAAGCCATCACCGGCACGATCCTCTACGACAGCTCCATCTCCGCCTTCATTGAGTGGGTGGCCCTCACAGCAGTGGCCGTGGTGTTAGGGCTAGGGGGCTCCATGGTGACCGGTGGCCTCATGGGCCTGGGCACCCTCACCACCTTCATCCTCTATTCCCAACGCCTGTTTGATCCCTTGCGGCAGCTGGCCGAGCGTTTCACCCAGATCCAAGGGGGATTAACGGCCGTCGAGCGGATCGGCGAATTGCTGGAGCAACCGATTGAAATTGCGGAACTGCCGGACAGCCAAAAAACCTCCGCCGCCGTGCGCAGCGGCATTGAACGCAGCAGCGCCGGGGAGGTGATCTTTGAGAACGTCTCCTTTGCCTATCGGGCCGACGATCCGATCCTGCAAGACCTCTCCTTCCGGATCACCCCAGGTGAACACGTCGCCCTGGTGGGTCCGACGGGGTCCGGCAAAACCACGATCATTCGGCTGCTCTGCCGCCTTTATGAACCCCAGCAG
>CANHGA010000176.1 GCA_947460085.1 Synechococcaceae cyanobacterium | reverse complement strand
GGCCCTAATCGCTATTGCTACAGTTACACAACAAAATAGACCCAAAAGAGGCAGTGTAATTCGCAACAGGTGGGCAGGGGGGGAATGATTGCCCGAGCCCAAAAGGACAACAAAAGCGGTTATCAGAAAAGACTGAGAAGTAAAAAGCCAAGACAAACGATTAAGTATCCATTGCTGCTCAGCCATGAGCAGCTGCTCGATGTGTGCTGCAAGTGCCAGTGCGTCCTTTAAGTCAATGCCATCAATTGACCCATGAAAGCTGTCATCAGGCATTGACATGATTAAATTCAATGCAGACAAGAAGTTTTTTCTTAAAACATTTTAGCGCGAGCACGGGCCCCTCTTGAGATCGTCTTGGGATCCGCGAAGCCTTAAGCCTCATAGCAGTGAAGATAGGTCTTAATAGCATAGCAGGATCAATACAATGATGACGACGCTCTAATTACCAATGGGCAGAGCATGCCTAAATTGTCTACTGGAGAATGGATCGGCTGATGCTCGAATCACTGCAGCCTGAACCGCAGCCAGACACTGGTCATTCCTGCTAAGTACCAAGAACAAGTGGCGCCAGCGGATTGATTTCTGTCCATCCTTTCGTTCATTACTGCAACACGACCAGACGGCGGATGTCGTGCCGTCTGATCAAGGAAGCCAGTTGATCGAGCTCACGACGTTGCGGCAAGCAGATGCACCCCACTCCCGGGAAGCAGTTGTGGATGCCCAGCCCACTGCGGCGCGTTGAGAACCGCGGCTGCAGCCCAATCCATACATCGCGGCCCCATGGCTCTGGCCGACCCAGGGCATAGGTTCCAGCCGGCAGCGGAGCCCCATTGCCTGGGCTCCAGCGACGCTCCAATCCCTGGCTTTGGCCGGCGCCACTGGCTGCAGCCCAGCGTTGCAACACCTGCTTGCCCTGGCGCCATTCAAGCCACCAGATCCGATCACCACTGGAAAAGCGCTCCTGGCTTGGTCGCAAGAGCAGTTGGTTCTCAGCGGCGTTGACAGGCCCAATCAGCAACGGCAACAAGACCGCAACACAGCCAGCCAGCATCCTTTTCAGGTGGGGTTGCAGTGACGTCATGGGCTTGATGTCCAGACCTGCTAATCCTGGACCATGCAACAGCACCTCCACCAGATCGAGGTTTCGACCAACGGTCCAGGCTTCACCCGTCTCAACGGGGAGCTCAACCGCTGGATTCGTTCCACTGGCATGCAGCGGGGCGTGCTGCACCTGAGCTGCTTGCACACCAGCTGCAGCCTGACCATCAATGAGAACGCCGATCCCCGGGTGCTCAAGGATCTCCAGGCCTGGATGGATGCGGTGGTCCCGCAGGATGGCCGCGGTCCCCTGGACGGCAACGGCAAACGCAGCCGGTATCTGCACGATGACGAGGGTGACGACGACATGCCGGCCCACATCCGTACGGCACTCACCGCCCAGACCCTGACGCTGAGTCTTGATGGCGGGGAACTGCTCCTAGGGATTTGGCAGGGGGTTTACCTGTGGGAACACAGGGCGAAACCGCAACGGCGGCGAATTGCCTGCCACGTCATCGGCGAGTAGGCAGCACCGGTGGCCGACCCTTCACCCGGGGAGCCTGGATGCGCCTAAGCCGGTGGATGATTGCCCATGCCTGGCACCTGGCCGATGAAGAGCGAGCTCGCCGATTGCGTCCTTGAGGGGCTGCTCCAGCTCCACGAGGAACTGTCGGTGGATCCTGAGGCGCCTTGGTACGTGGGCACGCCGGATCAGACCCAGGTGCTCCACAACGAGCTGTGGACCCTTGCCGCTGAGGTGGGCCCGGACTCCAGTGGTGCGTTGGTGGATGCCTGGTACGAAGGCGGCCGCTCAAGCCTGCTGCCGGTGGCATGCACCGGTGAACTGGTCAGCAGCAGGCATGGCGCGGCCTGAGCTCTCAGGGGTTGCTAGCCCGTGGCCTCTGAGTAGCAGCTGTGGGTGGCTTGCTCGCCGGTTTAGCCGTTGGCTTGGCCGCCGGTGCCACTGCCGGTGGGGTCGCGGGCTGGGTTTTGGGGATCGGCTTGGAATTGGCGCACAACGCCACCACCATCAGGTCTTCGCCGCCGCGCGCGCCTGATTCGGTGGCCGAATAGGGCAGCCGCCAGCTACTCCAAGGCTGATCTGCGCTTTTGATGCTCAGCTTGAGGGAGTCGCAATGCACGGCAACGCTGTCGCTCCCAGTGGCTGTGGGCGCTGCCTTCTCCTTATCGGCAACAGTTGCCCCGCCGCATTGGACGCTGGTGATGCGCACGCCATCAGGCAGCAACCTCCAGGCGGACCAGTCGTACTGACAAGGCCCAAATGGCCGCCAGCGCGGGGTCTTGAGGGCATTGAGCTTCTGCAGCAACGCCTTCTCCTTGTCGCTCAACCCCGCGCTATCCCCAGCGGTTGTTGCCGCCGGTGAACTGGCAGCAGGCTCCTGGGCAACCACCGGGAGCACCCAACTGCCAGCGACGCACAAACCAGTGATGAAGGGCAGAGAACCCAGAACGAGGCCCGATCGCTTCATGGCTTGACCACACGGTAAAAAGAACCACCTGATCATGGCGACGTTCGGCTCTGTTCCCAGTTCAGGCCGTTGCGGGTGATCCCTACCTGGCCGTCGCCTGGGGCTTGTGGAACAACCCATCGAGGTAATGGCGCACCACAGGACGGTCCTGACAGCCCTGCTGAAACAGAAAACCAGCCAAGGCTGATTGCATCAGTCGGTATTGGTCCCATTGCGGATGCTGCTCAATAAATTCCACCATCGATTCGAATAGATCAGCTGGGAATTGGTTTTCCACACTCACGTGGACAGCCATTGCATCAGGAACTTCTGCCAACCTTTTCTCCATCACGTTCACCAACCCATCAGCGCACGCCGCTGGCCCCACGGTCAAAGGGATCTCTGCAGAGGTGGTCGCAAGCGTCTCGCACCAATAATCGTTGCCGCGCGGTGGTTTTGCTGGCCAAACCCCGGGCCCTCGACCTCGCCCTGTTGCCAGCTGCGGAGGCTGTCAAGGGGAGAAACGTTTTCCAGCACCATGTGTCAAACCCGCTGCCAGCAGGCCAATCGGACGCTGGACCATGGAGGAAAAACTGTGGAAAACCTCGGCTCACCACGGAGTTTGCCGGGTATTCAGGGGTGCTGATCGATCGCCGCCGCTGGCCAAGCAATCCCGATCAGCAGGCGCTTTCATGCATTTCTCCCCTTGACCAGCGGGCCTTCCAGCCTTCGGCCTGGCTCAGCCGGTCACGGCGACGCGACTGATGGGCCCACCTTCTGTGCTCAATCGAGGCTTGATTGTGCCTTCTCACCAGGGATGGCCCTACTGGTGCCGTAAGCAGCAATAGGGCCTTTGTAGGCAGTTCCAGCGGATACGCCAGGGCAGAGCAATTAACGGCGACCAGCCCGATTGACACCACCATTGACGTTTGCGCCTCGACCAGCAGCTCCATAGCCAGGAGCTCCCGCTGCAGGGATGCCAGGGGCCCCATAGCCCGCTCTTCCTGCCGCGGGCACTCCAGGAGCCCCGTATCCAGGAGCCCCGTAATAAGGCCTGGCTCCGTAAACAGGAGCAGGAACCACGACGGGGGCCGGTGCGACCACGACACCGGCGGTAGGCACGATGACGCAGGCACCTTGGTAGGCGTAATACCCGCTACCGCAGACGAGCTCGGCGGCATCGACTCGAAACCCGGTCAAGGCGGGCAGAACAGCAAGCAGGGAGCCTGTTGCAATGCATGCCGCCTTGCTGCCAATACGGCTGGAAATTGTTTTGGATTTCATATTGATATGTGGTGCTGAAGTCACTCACTATTCTAGACTGCATGGATATTTGCTGTGGCATCAACACTGACTTGGCTTTGCCTCTCCATTGCTGTGAAAGCAGTCCCGTTCTCTTGACGAGAGCTTGCGTGAGCCAATTGGCTTTTTTCTCCGGGAAAGCAGAGGATTGGTAGGAAATCTGGTTCTGGATTCTAGTCAGAATCATTGGCCAGCTGATCGACTGATCGTGGAGGGAGTTGCCTCGCTTACCTTAGGTAATTTAGCTGAATTGTGAGGAGACAAAGGATCCCCTCTGAGGAATCAAACGAGGACAGACGTCCTTAGGTGATCCACCCCTAGCCCTGCCTTTGGCATGTCTTTTTAAATGGCTGCAGCTGGATTGGTTCAGGGTTTCCGCCCATCGGCGTCAGCGCTGGTCCAGCTCTCGGTCGTCCACGCCACCTCCAGTGATAACACTCCATAGGGTCCCCCCCTTTGGGCTGCTAGATACTCGGTCCAGCGGGTACGGCGGTGGGTGAGGTGATCGCCGAGGCTGGCCAGACCCTTGTGAAACTGGGAGTTGAACAGGGAGATGCTGTTAAGTCCAGCGTGATCGAGAAGCCAGAGACAGGTGATGCATACATGGGGGCGACGGCTGGTGCTGAGATTCGAACAACACATCCGGTGAATGGTGAAAATCTAAAAATCTTTGACTCCATGTTCAGCCGTAGGTGGGCTGCCACTCGATAACAGACTCACCCCGAATACTTCACGCCCTTAGGCCAGAAACTGAACAAACTGATGGGAGTTCACACCTAAAAAGATGTAGACGGAAGCATATCATCCTTAGAACTATGAATCAGGCTTCTATTTCAAAAAGGGTTACTGAGCCAGGGTTTGCCATTAGCGAAAGGGTGGGGCTGTGATCAAACCGCCATCTCTGGCCAGCCGCTGTCTGCCCCTTTCAAGACCCAGGGGCGAGCT
>CANHGA010000175.1 GCA_947460085.1 Synechococcaceae cyanobacterium | reverse complement strand
TGCACCGTGATCTTCCGCGGCCGGGAAATCCAGCACACGGCCCTGGCCGAAGTGCTGCTGATGCGGATGGCCAAGGACCTCGAAGAGAACGCCGACATCCAGCAGCATCCCAAGCGGGAAGGCCGCAACATGATCATGTTCTTGAGCCCCCGCAAGGCGGCTTCGCCCAAGGGCGCCGCCAAAGAGACTGCGGCTTAACCAAGCCCCCTCAAAAAAGGCGCCCTAAAGGGCCTTAGCGAACAGGGCCAGCATCTCTTGCCAGCCCAGGGCTGCAGCTTCGGCGTTGTAATCGGAGCGGGCATCACAAAGAAAACCGTGGCCAGCCCCGGGGGCCACCAGCAGGCGCCGTTCCAGGGGTGCCCCTGGCTGGTTTTGCCTGGCTACTGAGTCGGCCGACAATGCTGCAGCGATCGCCTGCTGCTCCTGGAGGGGCATCAAGGGATCCTGGTCGCCGCAGACACAGAGGAGATGGCCTGGGATCTGGGGCAGCACCGCCAGGGTGGGTGCTCCGCCCCCGGGGCGAAAGTTGGACACCCTGGCCCCATAGAAGGCACAGGTGGCCCGCACCGCCGGCACTGTGGCCGCCAGCAGCGCCAGGTGGCCGCCAAAGCAAAAACCCACACAGCCGATCTGCGGGCCCGGCTCCTGGCCAAGTTGCTGGCCTTGCAGCCAGGTGATGGCCCGCTGGGCATCGGCCAAGAAGGTTTCGGCGGTTACCGCATCCCGGTGCTCCCGCCCGGCGGCCAGCCCGGCTGCGTCGTAGCCCAGTTCCAGCCCTGGGGCCGTGCGCTCGAAGATCGGCATGGCCAAGGCCGCGTAGCCCTCGCCGGCCAAACGGTCGGCCACCCTGCGCACCCAGCCGTTGAGCCCAAACACCTCGGGGAGCACCAGCACGGCACCGCGCAGCCCCTGGCTCCCGCCCGATAGCCCCTGCTCGGGTACGGACCACCAGCAGCGCAGCAAAGGCTGTTGGTGGTCTGGGCCAGGAGCCGGTGGAATCTCAATCCATTGGGAGCGGATGGCCACGGGCGGCGGGCAAGTCAAACCATTGTGAAAGCGCGGCCTTATGCCAACCGGGCAATTGTCACCAAGCCCGAAGCTCCGTAAGGTGGCCACCAGCCCATCTGGCCCACCCCGGCGTGCGATTCCACATCCAGCAGGAAAGCGACATTCCGGCGTCAACCCAGCTGTACAACCAAATTTGCTTCGCGATCGCTGCCCGGCATTACCCCCCAGGCCACCGCTTACCCAGTACGCGGCAGCTAGCCATGCAAACCGGCCTGCACCGCAACACGATCAGCAAGGTGTATCGGCAGCTGGAAACCGATGGGGTGGTGGAAGCCATGGCCGGATCGGGCATCTACGTGCGCGACCAGCAGAAACCCCGGGAACTCAAGGCACCCCCAGGGCCCCGTAGCCGGGCCCTGCCGGACATCGACCGCGACGTGCGCCAAGGCATCGATGGCCTGCTCAATGCCGGCTGCACCCTGCAGCAGGCCCGCGACCTGCTGACCCGGGAAATCGATTGGCGCCTGCGTTGCGGCGCCCGGGTTTTGGTGAGCACCCCAAAAGAAGACATCGGCGCCTCCTTGCTGATTGCCGAAGAACTCAGCCCCAACCTCGAGGTGCCCGTGGAGGTGGTGCCCATGGAGGAGCTGGAAGGCGTGTTGACGGCCTCCAACAACGGCACTGTGGTGACCAGCCGCTACTTCCTACAACCGGTGGAAGAGATCGCCAAACGCCACGGGGTTCGGGCGGTGCCGGTGGATCTCAACGACTTCCGCCAGGAACTCGAGATCCTCAAGGAACTGCGCCAGGGCAGCTGCGTGGGGCTGGTGAGCATCAGCCCAGGAATCCTGCGGGCAGCGGAGGTGATCCTGCACAGCATGCGCGGCAGCGAACTGCTCGTGATGACGGCCAACCCCGACGTGGGCAGCCGGCTGCTGGCGCTGCTGCGGGCCTCCAGCCACGTGCTGTGCGACAAGCCGAGCCTGGCCTTGGTGGAGCAAAGCCTGCGCCAGAACAGGAGCCAATTGATGCGCATGCCTGCCGTGCACTGCGCCCAGAGTTACCTCGGGGCCGCCACGATCGATGCCCTCAGCAAGGAGATTGGCCTGCTGGGAGCCTGACAACGTGCTGAGAGCGATCCGGGCCGATTTGGCCATCATTCGCGAGCGGGATCCGGCCGCCCGGGGCTTGCTGGAAATCCTGCTCTGCTATCCCGGCTTCCACGCCCTGGTGTTGCACCGCTTCAGCCATCGGCTGTGGGCCCTTGGCGTTCCGCTGGTGCCGCGGCTGATGAGCCAAGTGGGGCGCCTCTTCACCGGTGTGGAAATTCACCCGGGTGCCCGCATCGGCAAGGGGGTGTTTATCGACCACGGCATGGGGGTGGTGATCGGTGAAACCGCCGTGATCGGCGACCTCTGCCTCCTTTATCAAGGCGTGACCCTGGGGGGCACGGGGAAACAGGTGGGCAAGCGCCATCCCACCTTGATGGAGAACGTGGTGGTGGGGGCCGGCGCCAAGGTGCTGGGGGCGATCAGCGTGGGCGCCAACACCCGAATCGGGGCAGGCTCGGTGCTGGTGCGGGATGTGGGGCCCGACAGCACGGTGGTGGGCATCCCGGGCCGGGTGATTCACCAATCCGGGGTGCGCATCGACCCCCTGGCCCACTCGGCCCTTCCGGATGCGGAGGCCCGGGTGATCCGCAACCTGATGGAGCGAATCGACAGCCTGGAAACGGACCTGGCCCGCACCCAGGCCTGCCTGCGGGATCTGGCCGCCGGCAAACCGATCGGCGAAACCTGCCGCGGCGAATCCCAAAACCTGAAAGATCGCGAAATCCTCGAGTTCCTGGGAGACAGCCCAGGATCAAGCCACGGCTAAGCCAAAAAGCTCAGCCGAATCGAGACTCCTTAGCTGAGTACGGCCGCCTCCGGCTCGGCATCCATGCGGGGCTGGAACATGAACATCGAATAGATCACATTGCGTCGCATTTGGGTCATCATCTCGAGGAACATGTCGTAGCCCTCATTCTTGTATTCAATCAGGGGATCTTTCTGGCCGTAGCCGCGCAGACCCACGGATTCGCGCAAGGCTTCCATGGCCTGAAGGTGCTCCCGCCAGAGGGTATCGATTTGCTGAAGGATGAAATACCGCTCCGCTTCCCGCATTAAGCCCGGCCGCTGCTGGTCAACCTGGCCCTCCTTGATGTCGTAGGCATTGCGCATCTGCTCCTGCAGGAACGCCTTGAGCTCCTCCATCTGCAGGCCCTGGAGCTGATCGGGGGTGAGATCTTCCAGGAGATAGATAAATTCCTTTACCTTGCCAAGAAGATTGGCCAAATCCCACTCTTCAGGGGGAAGATCGGGATTCACATAGGCCTCGACAATGTCAACGATCGTGCGCTCGCCATAGCCAATCACCTGCTGCTTGAGCTCCCGGCCCTCGAGCACCCGCCGGCGTTCCACATAGACCGCCTTGCGCTGGTTATTCATCACTTCGTCGTACTCAAACACCTGCTTACGGATGTCGTAGTAATAGGTCTCCACCTTTTTCTGGGCCCCTTCCAAAGAGCGGGTGAGCATGCCGGATTCGATCGGCATGTCCTCTTCCACCCGAAAGGCATTCATCAGCCCTGCCACGCGCTCGCCACCGAAAATGCGCAGCAGGTTGTCTTCCAGCGAGAGGAAGAAACGGGTGCTGCCGGGGTCACCCTGGCGGCCCGCCCGACCCCGCAGCTGGTTGTCCACCCGGCGGGATTCATGGCGCTCGGTGCCGATCACGTGCAAACCGCCGGTGTCGCGCACCCGACTGTCCTCCTGGGTCACCACCACTTCGTACTCCGCCTTCACCTGGGCAATGCAATCGCGCAGGGCCTGGATCTGGGGGTCGTCGGTGGGGGCCTTTTCGGCGGCCTGGGCGATGCGATCTTCCAGCTCCAACACCGTGAGGGCCCGATCGCCCCAGGCCTTCACCAGGTCCTTGGCCAGGTGGGCCAGGGCAGCATCGGCATCCTCACTGAGGGCACAGGGGTAGAGGGCCCCAATCGCTCGGGCCTCGCTAGGGGCCTTGAAGGCTGCAGCGGCAGAGGCGAAACCGCCGCCCCCTTCGCTGGAGCGCTGCAAGGGAATCGGCGGTTTGTGGCCCTCTTCCGGGCGCACCAGCTGGGGCAAGAGCACCTCACGCAACTTGAGCCGCGCCATGTAATCGCTGTTGCCGCCGAGGATGATGTCGGTGCCGCGGCCAGCCATGTTGGTGGCGATGGTGACCGCACCGGCCCGGCCGGCCTGGGCCACGATCTCGGCTTCCCGCTCCACGTTTTCGGGCTTGGCGTTGAGCAGGTTGTGGGGGATTTCCTGTTCGGCTAGCAGGGCTGAAAGCACCTCAGATTTCTCCACCGAGGTGGTGCCCACGAGCACGGGACGGCCCTGCTTGTGGATCTCGGCCGTTTCCAGGGCCACGGCCCGCCATTTTGCCGCTTCGTTCTTATACACCTGGTCGGTCCAATCGGAGCGGGAGCGCACCCGGTTGGTGGGCACAATCGCCACTTCGAGTTTGTAGGTTTTCTCGAACTCCACTTCTTCGGTTTTAGCCGTTCCGGTCATGCCCGCCATGCGGGGATAGAGCAGGAAGAAGTTCTGGTAGGTGATGCTGGCCAGGGTTTGGGTTTCCGGCTGGATCGCCAGGCCTTCCTTGGCTTCGATCGCCTGGTGCTGGCCATCGCTCCAGCGGCGCCCCGGCATCACCCGACCGGTGAACTCATCGACAAT
>CANHGA010000174.1 GCA_947460085.1 Synechococcaceae cyanobacterium | reverse complement strand
TTGTTTGACGTGCTCAATCGCTGCTCGGCCCATCTGGCCGGCCAGGGCATTTTTAATTGTTTGATCAGCAATGGCCAGTGGCTCTACGCCTTTGGCGGCACCAAATTGCATGTGATCACCCGGCGGGCCCCCTTTGCCCAGGCCACCCTTGCTGACGACAACGTGACCGTCGATTTCTCCGCGGTCACCACGGAAAACGATGTGGTCACGATCGTGAGCACCGAGCCTCTCACCACCAACGAAACCTGGCGCCCCCTGGAGCCAGGGGAAAGCCTGCTGGTTGTGGATGGGGAGATTGTCGCCTGCCATACCAGCGCGGGGGCGGAGGATCGTGACGGGAATTTCAGGCCGGAATGAATGACGAGGCGTGTCTCCCTCGCTGAGGCCTCCCGCTATTGGTTTCAGCTGGGCTGGATCAGTTTTGGCGGGCCGGCAGGGCAGATCGCCTTGATGCACCAGGAGTTGGTGGAGCGGCGCCGGTGGCTCTCGGAGCGGCGCTATCTCCACGCCCTCAACTACTGCATGGTGTTGCCGGGCCCCGAGGCCATCCAGCTGGCCACCTACCTGGGCTGGTTGATGCATGGGGTGCGGGGTGGCCTGGTGGCCGGCGGCCTGTTTTTGCTGCCTTCGGTGCTTGTGTTGATCGCCCTGTCGAGCATTTATGTGCTTTGGGGCCAGTTGCCGCTCCTGGCCGCCGTGTTTTGGGCGCTTAAGCCCGCGGTGCTGGCGATCGTGGTGCAGGCGGGCTGGCGGCTGGGGCGCCGCACCCTGCACACCCAGCCCCTGGTGTGGCTCGCTGTTCTCGCCTTTTTGGCCTTCAGTGTTTTGCAGTGGCCCTATCCCCTGGTGATCGCCCTGGCGGCCCTGGCCGGATGGGCGGCCGGCCGCTGGCAGCCCGCTTGGTTGGCGTTGCCCGAGCCCCAAGCCCCGGTCGTCGCAGTCCAAAACCCTTCCCCGCAAAACCCGATCGGGGACTTCATCCATGGCGATGCCACGCCCACGCCGGCCCACGCCAGGTTTTCCAAGCGCCAGCTCGCTCTCACCCTGCTGGTGTGGGGCTGCGCCCTTGGCCTGCCCCTGCTGGCCCTTGGCCTCATCAATGGATGGGATGGTCCCCTGGTGGCCATGGGGCGGTTCTTCAGCCAGGTGGCCCTGGTCACCTTCGGAGGGGCCTATGCGGTGCTGCCCTACGTGGCCAAGGCGGCGGTGGGTCACTTCGATTGGTTGAGTGCCAGCCAGATGGTGGATGGCCTAGCCCTGGGGGAAACCACCCCTGGCCCCTTGATCATCGTGGTGGCCTTCGTGGGCTTTATGGGCGGCTGGAATACCGGGGTGTTTGGGGCCCCGGGCCACTGGTGGGATGCGGTGGCCGCCACCTTGGTGGTGGTGTGGTTCACCTTCCTGCCCAGTTTTGGTTTCATCCTGGTGGGCGGCCCCCTGGTGGAAGCCACCCGCGACAACCTGCGCTTGGGAGCTCCCCTGCGGGCGATCACCGCCGCGGTGGTGGGGGTGATCGGCAGTCTGGTGGTGTTCTTTGCCGCGCCCGTGCTTTGGCCGGCCGGCCCGTTCGATTGGGCCCCCGCTGGGCTGGTGGTGCTGGCCCTGGTGCTGCTGTTGCGCTGGCGGTGGAGCGTGCTGCAGTTGATCGGTGGGGCTGCCCTGGTGGGGCTCGGCCGCTATGGCCTTGCACAATTAGGCCATCTGATCGGCTGAGCTAAGCCATGGTTCTGCCTGAGCTCGTCAGCACGGCCAACCTCGAAGACCTGCTCAACACCTGGGGCTATGGCGTGGTGTTTGCGGCGATGGTGCTCGAGAGTGCCGGCCTGCCCCTGCCTGGGGAAACCGTCACCCTGCTGGGCGGTTATGCCGCTGGCAGTGGCCATTTGAACCTGGCTGGTGTGATCGCCGCCGCCAGTAGTGGGGCCATGGTGGGCGATTCGATTGGTTACTGGGTGGGTCGCCGGGCCGGTTGGCCCGTACTGCTGCAGGTGGGTCGGTGGCTGCGCCAATCCCCAGAGCAGATGGAGACGCTTCGGAGCCAATTTTTGAACCATGCCGGCAAATCGGTTCTGCTGGGCCGTTTTGTGGCGGTGCTGCGGGTGTTGGCGGGCCCCATGGCCGGGGCGGTGGGGATGCCCTATGGCCGCTTTTTGCTGTGCAATTGCACCGGTGCCCTGCTCTGGGCCACCACGATGGTGAGCCTGGCTTGGCTGGGGGGACGGTGGATTCCGTTCCAGCGCATGGTGGAAGGGGTGCTGGAATTTGGCATTGGCGCGCTCGTTCTTGTGGCGCTGATCGTGGCGGTGCCCAAGCTGTTGTCGTGGTGGGAATCGCGCCTGCTTGATCGTTCAGGTCCGAAACCATGACCCTGCACCTCACCGCTGGCCAGCGCCGGGCGGCCACCCTCGCTGCCCTCTTGGGCAATGCCCTCGAGTGGTTTGATTTTGCCGTTTACGGCTATGTGGCCACCCCTTTGGGCAAGGCCTTTTTCCCCACCGATGCGCCGGGGATGCAGGTGGTGGCGGCCTTTGGGGTGTTTGCGGTGGGCTACTTGATGCGGCCCGTGGGCAGCTTGGTGCTGGGCCCCATCGGCGATCTGCTCGGCCGGCGCAACATGCTCAGCCTCAGCATTGTGTTGATGGGGGGCTCGAGCCTGCTGATTGCCCTGTTGCCCACCCATGCCCAATGGGGAGCCGGGGCCGGATTGGTGCTGCTGCTGCTCCGCATGCTGCAGGGCTTCTCCGTTGGCGGGGAATTCACTGGATCGATGACCTACGCCACCGAGGCCGCCCGGCCTGGGCGCCAGGGTTTGTTGGCCAGCCTGGCCACCGCCGGTGGGCTCGTGGGTTTCAGCTTGGGCTCAGCCACCGTGGCGGTCCTGGCTGAGGTGCTGGGGGCTTCGGCGATGGAGGACTGGGGCTGGCGCCTGCCCTTCGCGATGGGGGCGTTGGTGGCGGTTTTGGGGTTGTGGATGCGGCGCCAGATGCCCGAAACCCTGCAGCCCTCCAGTGAGCAGGCGGCGATTCACTCGGGGGCCGACCTGCTTGCGGCCATGGGCGGTCGGCTGCGGGAGGTGGGCGGCCAATGGCGCTTGGTGCTGCGCATTGGCGCCTTGGTGTCGTTCGCCAATGTCGTGTTCTATGTGCTGTTTGTCTATTTGGTCGACTACAGCGGCAACCAGGGGGGATCGAGTGTGGCTGCGGCCAATACCACCGCCACAGTGATCCAAACCCTGGGGTTGCCTTTGGTGGTGCTCGGTGGGGTTCTGGTGGATCGCTACGGGAAGGTGCCGGTCAATCGGATGGGCAACCTGCTCCTAGCCGTGACCACACCGGTGGTGTTGCCCCTGGTTCAATTGGCTGGCCCGAGGGGATTGCTGATCGGCCAGGCCCTGGGGGTGTTGCCGGTGATGCTCACCATGGGTGCCCAGGGGGTGATGGCGGTGGAGATGGTGCCCGAACGCCAACGCTGCACGGTGTTTTCCATCGCCTACAGCCTGGCCATGGCCCTGTTTGCGGGCACATCGCCGCTGGTGTGCAGTTGGTTGCTCGAGAAGCAGGGCTGGCAGTGGGGCCCAGCCCTTTACTGCAGCCTCTATGCGATCCCAGCCCTTTGGGCCCTGGGCGGGCGCCCTACTCCCACCCCTACTGAAACCCCTAGTGTCCCGGCTCCTGGGGCTTACAAATAGAAGCCAACCGTGGTCACAACCCGGGTGCCCTGGGCCCGGAGGGCACTGCGCAGGGCAATGGTGGATTGGTTGTGGAGCAGGTTTTCCCAGCGATGCCTGGTCACAAAGACGGGCAACACAACGGTGCAGAACGTATCGCGATCTTTTTTGTGTTGCACCTCAAAGGTTTTGACAAACTCCAGCACCGGATCGATCAGGGAGCGGTAGGGGGAATCGAGCACCATCAGTGGGATTTCGGGCAGCTGGCGCTGCCATTGCTCCCGAAAGGCATCCGCTTTGCCGATCCCTAAGTCCACGTGCACGGCCACCAGCTCCCGGGCAATGGAGCGGGCATACCGCACCGCCTCGAAACTGCCGCGGTGTAGTTGGCCCACAAGCACCACCACCGGTGCTCCGCCATCGGCGGGGGCCGGGGGCAGGGAGAGCCGCTTATCGGTGGCCAGTCGCAACCGCTTTGCCACCTGCTTGTAGTGGCGTTTGATTGCCAAAAACAGCATCACCAGCAGGGGGATCGTGACCACCACCAGCCAGGCCCCATGGGTGAACTTGCTGAACAGCAGCACCCCGGTCACCACCAGGGTGACCAGGCTGCCAAAGCCGTTGATCAGCGCCTTGACCCGCCAGCCCAACCCCCGTTCTTTCCACCAATGCACCACCATCCCGGCCTGGGAGAGGGTGAAGCTCAAAAACACGCCCACTGCATAGAGGGGGATCAGCCGGGTGACGCTGCCGCCAAAGATCACGATCAGCACCCCGGCAAAGCCACTGAGGGCCAGGATCCCGTTGCTAAACACCAGCCGATCGCCCAGGGACGTGAGCTGGCGGGGGAGGTAGCCGTCCTGGGCCAGGAAGTTGGCCAGGCGGGGGAAGTCGGCGTAGGCCGTATTGGCGGCGAGGAGCAGGATCAGCAGGGTCGCCACCTGCAACACCAACACCATGGGACTGTGGTGACCAAAAACCTGATCACCCAGTTGGTAGAGCAGGGTGGGCCCGTTTTCCTCGTAGATGGTGCCCAGTTGTTGGGCGAGCACGCTCATGCCCCCAAACATCACGGCCAGTAGCAGCACCATCACGGTGAGCACGCGACGGGCGTTTTTCCATTCGGTG
>CANHGA010000173.1 GCA_947460085.1 Synechococcaceae cyanobacterium | reverse complement strand
ATCGAGGTGTTCGATGCCCTGGAATTCAGCCCCACCCTGCGCTGGATCGATCCGATCAGTGAGCTGGCCTTTCTGGTGATGGACCTGGAGGTGCATGGCCAGCTAGAGGTCGGCAGCCAACTCCTGAACCACTGGATCGAGGCCAGCGGCGACGGCGAAGGCCTGCGCGGCTGGGCCTGGTACAGCGTTTACCGGGCCCTCGTGCGGGCCAAGGTGACTTGGCTCCGGCTGGGCCAAGGCGGCCTGAGCCCAGAAGCGAGCCAGCAGGGCCATCGCGATCTCCAGCTCTACCTGAACCTGGCGGAATCCTGGTGCCAGAGCCGGCCCAAGGGATTGGTGCTGATGCATGGGCTCTCGGGCAGTGGCAAGAGCACCGTGGCGGCTCGGCTCAGTGCGGCCACCGGGGCCATGGTGTTTCGCTCCGATGTGGAACGAAAACGCCTCTTCGGGCTCTGGGGAACCAAACCAACCCGCCAGCTCGAGGGGGAGCTCTACGGCCCAGAAGCCAGTGCCTACCTCTATGGAACAGCGTTGCCCCAACTGGTGGAACCAGCCCTGGCCGCCGGATTGCCCGTGGTTCTGGATGCCTGCTTTCTGCGGCACAGGGAGCGGCAGCAGATGGCCCGCTTGGCCGAGAGGCTGGGCGTGCCCATGCAAATCGTGGCCTGCCGGGCCCCAGAGCCGGTGCTGCGCCAACGGCTCCTGGCCCGAACGGCCGCGGGCATCGATCCCTCCGATGCCACCGTGGAGGTGATGGAACACCAGCGCACCTGGATCGAACCCCTAACCAGCGAGGAGCAGGCCATCAGCCACTGGGTCGACGCGCAGGGACAAACCGGACGCGAAGTGCTTACGACTAAAGAGAGCGAAAAAGCCTTGGCCCAGGCTGTGGTGGCCAGGTTTAGACCCTAGGCTCGGCGCCATGGCCCAGGCGATTCTCGACGTTGATTTGCTGGCCTTTGAACGGGGCAGCGAAGCCACCCGTCGGGCGGTGGTGGATGGGGTGAAACGCAGCTTGCAAACGGGCTTCGTGTACACCAGCAGCGACCTCTCGGCCGATCTACTCGATACGGCCTACGGCATGTTGCGCGAGTTTTTCGCCCTGGATCCGGCCAGCAAGCAGCGTTTTGTGGCCCCTGGAGCGGGCGGCCAAACCGGCTACACGGGCCTCCTGGTCGAAACCGCCGCCGGCAGCGACCATGCCGATTGGAAGGAGATGCTCAATTGGGGGGAGACCATCCCCTCCCAGCACCCCCTGAGGCGCCATTACCCCTTGCTCTATCCAGAGCAGCTGCTCCCCGAAGACGTGGTGCCAGGGATCACCTCCGTCTTGGAGACGTTCCACACCGCCATCGCGGATCTCCAGCGCCGGTTCCTCAGAATCATCGCCCTGGGCATTGGCTGCGCCGAAACCTTCTTCGATGGGATGACCAGCCAAGCCCCCACCCTCACCCGGGCGATCCGTTATCCACCGATGGCGCAGGCCCCCGCCAGCGGACATGTTTGGGCGGAAGCCCATGGCGATATCAACCTGATCACAGCCTTGCCGCGGGCCACCGCACCGGGGTTGCAGGTGCAGGTGGACGGCCAGTGGGTGGATGCCCTACCGCCCGAGGGCCAGGTGATCCTCAACACCGGCATCATGCTGGAGCGGCTCAGCAACGGCCTGATCCCCGTGGGCTGGCATCGGGTCGTGGCCCCAGCTGGTTTCCAGGCCGAACGCCTAAGCGTGGTGCAGTTCTGCCATCCGCGCCCCACCACCAGCCTTGCCCCCCTGCCCAGCTGCTGCACCCAAGCCAATCCCCAGCGCTATGGGGGGATCAGTGCGGCCGATGCCCTCGAGGAGGTGCTGTACGCCATCAATCTGCTGCAATCGCCTTAAAAACGCTTGCCTTCTCAACCCGGGGCAAAGGGATCTGCACCCACCTGAATCAGCATCAACACGGCTGGTTCTGGGCCAACAACACCGGAACGATGGCCTTGGCGACCGTCGATGCAACGGCAACCTTGATCAGCCCCGAAGGAGAGGTCTCCGGGTCCCATCTCCACCCTCAGGCCATCCATCGTTTCGACAAACCAACGGCCGCTGACGGGCACGATCCATTGGGGTACGGGATTTTCGTGCCATCCGTACTCCTCGCCAGGAACCAAGTGCAAAAACAGGATGGTGGTCGGAGCTTCACGACTAGGGGAGCGCCAAATCTCAGGAATGTCCTTAATAAAAGCCGTGAGGTTGAAATCGTCGAACCACTCCTGTTTTTGGTGGCTGACACCAGCCCCATCGCACCAGACATGCCAAACGGGGAAACCGGGTTTGGACTCTGGTGCCATCGGCTTTAACCCACTGGTGAGCCAGTATCGCGACGCAACGTCACCCGTTGGGGCACAAAGATAAAGGTGAGTGGGGCCAAGCATTCGGCCTGGCCATCGAGGGCACTCACCCCACCGGCCACAAAGTCGATCAGCCGTTGGGCATCGGTGGGTTCCATCCCCCCGGCATCCACAACTACCGTTTTCAGTTCACGCACGTTGTGGACAATCCACTCGGCCTCCTCAAAGCGGGAGGGGTGAAACACCACCACCTCGGGCATGCGGTCGCCAAATGAGCTGTGCATCCAGCCAAGCTATGCACTGGAACGTCAGTTTGGGACATCTGTGAATGAACCAAAGTGAAGCCGCCAGGGCACGTAACGGCTAAAAGCTGGAGGGCTAGAAGCGGGACATGGCTTTGACCTTGGCCAACTTTTCCTCATCCAGCCCCGCCAATTCATCAACTTGGAGGAGTCCCTCCTTCACCAAGCTTGCAAAGACGAACAAGATTCCGTCAGAACGGAAATCAAAGCGCCCCTCAATCACATGGCGCTGGATGCTGAGGAAGTCGTGCAGTTGCCAGACGGCGTCTGCGCTGGTGAGGCCATCAACCTGGGTGCGCACGGCGGCGATCAGGGCCCCAATGGCGCGCTGATAGGCGCTATCAAAGGCCGTCTTGGCGATGGCCTGTTCTGGTTCGGACCAACCCGAAAGCTTCATATCCATGGGGGGGACCCTACCTGGCAAAAATCATGGGCGTGGACTTGACCATTGGTTGGGTCGTGGGCTGGCCATGGTGATGGCGATGGACGCGATGGGCCATCGGCAACTGGAACCAACACAACTGGGGTGCCTCGTGGTGTTCCAGGTGGTAACCAAAGTGGTAGCAGGCCAATAGGGATACCCATTCTGGCCAATCCAGGCTGATGGCCTGGTGGGGGTTTGATGCTGGGGCCTGGTTGCGATGGGGCAGATAGGTGCCCACAAAAAACAGTTGCAAGGAGCTCAGCAAGAGCGGCAGGGTGCAAAAGAGCAGCACATTCACCACCGGCGTTCCCATCCACCACCTCGCCCCCAGGGCCACCACGCCCCAACCAGCGAGCAGGGCTGCAAATTGCCGGTAGGACAGGTAGCCGGCCATAAAGCGCCCATACCAGCTCCACACCGGAGCTGAACGGTTGCCATGAACATCGGGATCCTGGTCGCCACCGGGAGCCTGGTGGTGCTGGTGGTGGTTCTGGCGGCAGGGGCCATAGGGCAGGGCCGCGTAGAGCCCTAGGGCGACGGCACCGATTCGGTCGTTGAGGGCTGGCCGGGAGGGCACCAACACCCGGTGCATGGCGTCGTGTCCAATGATGAACAGGCCTGTGTGCAGGAACGTTCTCACCAGAATGGCAACCAACACCACGGCCGGGTTCAGCCCAGCCAAATCCAGCCCAAGGCAGGCCACCAAACTCAGCAGCCAAGCCAAAGTGATGGCTCCAGCAAGCATGCCCCCAGCAAGGAGGGGGCTAGCGAAGTTGGAGCCAGCTGGGGTGTGCCCCTCACCAACGACACCCATGCCGGCATCCATCACCTGGCAAATTTGAGCAGCTCGGCCGGGGAAGCCAGCAGGTCAATCGCCACGAAGTAGATCTTGCCCTCGGGATTGAGCAAAAAGCGCCAAGCCACATTCATGCCAACCCCGGCACCGAACCAGGGGGTTTGCACCTTGCCGGTCACCTTGATCTGGGTGTAATCGCCTTCCGTGGGTTCAGCGAAACCACGCTCAGGCAGAAGCTGGAGGTTTTGGCAGTCTTCCCGGAAGAACCGCAGGATCGACTCGGTTCCCACGATTGGCTTTTGGAACGGAGGCTGCAGAGCGCCATCGGCCAGGAACAGCTCAATCAAATGGTCAAAGTCGTTGGCGTTGAGCAGATCCATGTAGCTGTTGACCGTGGGATTGATCACACCCTCGATGAACACCTTCTTGCGCAGGCTTTCTGGGGTCGGAGCGACCACGGGCTCCTGCACCCGTTGGCCTTCCCCCTTGGCGGGGTCGTAGCCCATGTCCACCACGAAGTTGCGCAGCAGGGTGATCTGCTGGCCCTGTTCCACGGCCTTCAGGGAGTTCAGCACCGACGACGCGTTAGCAGAGAGCTGGTAACCCTCGGGGATCGGAGCCACCAAGCCCGCTGCCATCCACTGGCCGAGCTGGTACCAGAAACCCAGCTTGATATTCACCGACCAGCTGGCATAGGTCCTGCCGATCTCGGTGTCGCTGCTGTTGGCCAGCTCACACATCACGTGGCTCTGCTGGGCAAAGCCCATCGCCTTGATCTGGTTCAGCACGTACTCAGCAAACTGCATCCGGGCGGCACCCGGGGCCGCGATCGTGATGGTGGAACCCATCTCGACATAGGCGTACCAGATCAAGGCGAGCTGGTCTTCTGCGCTGAGAAGCCGGAATCGTGCCGTGATGGCGGGGTCCACATCGGCCGAGAGGGT
>CANHGA010000172.1 GCA_947460085.1 Synechococcaceae cyanobacterium | reverse complement strand
TTGCTTCTAGAAATGGGTAGCCGCCACGTCTTCACCTCGGAATCGGTGACCGAAGGTCATCCCGACAAGATCTGTGATCAGGTGAGCGATGCGGTGCTCGACGCCCTCCTGGCCCAGGACCCCGCCTCCCGGGTGGCCTGCGAAACCGTTGTGAACACGGGGCTGTGCCTGATCACCGGCGAAGTCACCACCAACGCCCGGGTCGACTTCAACACCCTGGTGCGGGGCGTCATCAACCAGATCGGCTACTCCGGAGCCAGGGCCGGTGGTTTCGATGCCAACAGTGCCGCCGTGCTCGTGGCCCTCGATCAGCAATCACCCGATATTGCCCAGGGTGTGAATGAGGCCGACGACCATTCCGGCGACCCCCTCGATCTGATTGGGGCTGGCGATCAGGGCATCATGTTTGGCTACGCCTGCAACGAAACCCCAGAGCTGATGCCCCTGCCCATCAGCCTGGCCCACCGGCTGGCCAGGCGGTTGGCGGAAGTGCGCCACAACGGCAGCCTCGAGTACCTGCTGCCCGATGGCAAAACCCAGGTGAGCGTTGTCTACGAAGACGATGTGCCCGTGGCCATCGACACCATCTTGATCTCCACCCAGCACACCGCTGAAATTGATGGCGTGAGTGAAGAGAAGGCCATGCGGGAGCGCATCGCCGCCGATCTCTGGAGCCATGTGGTGGAGCCCGCCACCGCCGACCTCCCCCTCAAACCCCACAGGGAAGCCACCGGCGACCAAAGCGCCACCCGCTTCCTGGTCAACCCCACGGGCAAGTTCGTGGTGGGCGGACCCCAGGGCGATGCCGGCCTAACGGGCCGCAAAATCATCGTGGACACCTACGGCGGCTATGCCCGCCACGGCGGCGGCGCCTTCTCCGGCAAGGACCCCACCAAGGTGGACCGCTCCGCCGCCTATGCCGCCCGCTACGTGGCCAAGGCCTTGGTGGCTGCAGGGTTGGCCCGCAAGGCCGAGGTGCAGCTCAGCTACGCCATCGGCGTGGCGAGGCCCGTAAGCATCCTGGTGGAGAGCTTTGGCACCGGTGCCATCAGCAACGCCGACCTCACCGCCCTGGTGCAAGAGCACTTTGACCTGCGCCCCGGCGCCATCATCGAAACCTTCGGGTTGCGCCACCTGCCCCAGCAACGGGGCGGACGCTTCTATCAAGACGTGGCCGCCTACGGCCACTTCGGTCGCACCGACCTCAACCTGCCTTGGGAAGATGTGGACGCCATCGTGGCAACCCTGAAGCAGGCCACGGCATCGCGGGTCGCCGCTTAAGGGCAGCTGACCAGCTCATGCCATTTGGGGCTCGGGATTGATCTGGGCAGCAGCGGCATTCGGCTCGCCGTGGTCGATCGCCATGGGGAGCTTGTGGCTGAGGCTTCAGGCCCTTACCCGGAAGCTTTCGCAAACCCCGCCGGTTGGCGCGCCGGGCTGATTGCCCTTTGCCACCAACTTCCCCAAACGATTCGAACGTCCATCGGCGCGATCGCCATCGATGGCACCTCGGGCACCCTGCTGCTCTGCAGGCCCAATGGGGAGCTGGCTCCAGGAGAGCTGGGCCTCGCCCTGGCCTACAGCCACGCCTGCCCCGAACACCAGGCTGAAGCCGGTGCCATGGCCGGCGAGGCCAGCCCAGCGGCCAGTGCCAGCGGCAGCCTGGCCCGGGGCCTGCGGCTGCTTGGCTCAGCCCAACACCTGGGGCTTCCTGGGCCTTGGCTGTTGCGCCATCAAGCCGATTGGTTGATGGGTTGGCTCCTGGGAGATTGGCGCTGGGGAGAAGAGGGCAACAACCTGCGCCTGGGTTGGGATCTGCAAGGGCAACGCTGGGCGGGCAGCATCGCCTGCCAAGCCTGGAGCTCAGCCTTGCCCGAGATCTGCCCCAGCGGCTGCCGGCTTGGTCCGATCGCCCTGGCCGGGGCCGAAGCCCTGGGCCTCAGCCCAACCTGCCAGGTGGTGGCTGGCAGCACCGACGCCAACGCCGGGGTGCTGGCCGCATCCCCGGGGACCGGGGACGGAATTGCGGTACTGGGCACCACCTTGGTGCTCAAGCAATTCAGCCCCAAGCCGATTCAGGGCCCAGGGATCAGCTGCCACCGGGTAGCCGGCCAATGGCTCGTGGGCGGTGCCTCCAATGGGGGCGCTGGCATCCTGCGCCGCTTCTTCAATGACAGCCAAATCACGGAACTCAGCCGCCAAATCAACCCCAGCCAAGCCACCGGCCTGCAGCTGCGGCCCCTGGGCGCCCCAGGGGAGCGCTTCCCCGTGGACGATCCCCAACTCCAGCCCGTGCTGGAGCCCAGGCCCATCAGCGACGCCCGCTATCTGCAGGCCCTGCTCGAGGGGATCACGGCCATGGAAGTAGCGGGCTGGGCCAAACTTCAGGCCCTGGGCGCTCCCCCCGTGCAACGGGTGATCAGCCTGGGAGGCGGCGCCCGCAATCCCCAATGGCGGGCCCTGAGGGAGAGGGCCCTGGGCCTTCCCGTGCTCAACCGCCCCCACTGCACGGCTGCCCTGGGCATGGCCAAACTGGCGGCTCGCCAAGATGGCCCCATCTTTTCTGCCTCAAGACCATGAATGAGCGCCTGCGCACGGTGATTTCGATGGGCCTGTTTGTCGTGCTGGCGGGCTACGTGGGTTTCAGTGGAATTCGCCTGGGCCTGTTGCTCTGGCAACGCTTTGGCGCCGGCTAAGAGCAGAATCTCCCCAGCTTCGCCCCCTTCCCCATGGCCGCCGACCCCCTCACCCCTGAAGTCAGCGATCGGATCTGCAAACACATGAACGACGACCACACCGAAGCGGTGCTGGCCTATGCCCGCCATTACGGCGGCATCCAAGGGGGGGAGGCGGCCCGGATGGTGGCCGTGGCCCCGGACGCCATGACCCTGGAGGTGGATGGAGTGTCGGTTCAGGTGGCGTTTGACCACACCCTCAGCGACAGCGACGATGCCCACCGCACCCTGGTGGCGATGCTGCGCGCCATGCCCAAGTAGTTCGCTGCGGCGAGTTGGCTGCAGGGGCAGTGGGAACCCTGAACCTGCCCAAGCGTGAGGTGAGGTGCAGTGCCAACCCAAACCAACAGCCAAACCAACCCGCTAACCAGCCTGTTGCAGGCCTGGCTCCCCCTCGAATGGGTTGCTGCGCAGCCCCGGGCCCATTCCCTGGCGGAAAGGCTGTCCTTACCAGCCAGGGGCATTGGCGGTAGCCACCCACTGGACTGGTGGGCCGCCGCCAGTTATGCCGGAAGCCTGCGCAGAGAACTCTTGCGCCTACGGCAGCTGGCTCCAGGCTCCGACTGGGAGGCTGGGCTGGGCACGCTCCTCGAAGCAGCGCTGCCCGGCCTTGTCACCCGCCTCAGCCGCGACCTAGCCACCCTGGCGAGGCCGCCGTTGCTCGTGCCCATTCCCAGCTGGAAAAGCCGGGCCAATCCCCTGCCCGCCTTGATCACCCAGCAGCTAAGCCAACGCTTGGGATGGCGTCGTGGGGCGCTATTGCAGCGCAGCCGGCCGGTCCTGGGCCAGCACCACCTGGGCCGCCAACTGCGCTGGGCGAATCAAGCCGGGGCCTTTGCCTGCCAGCCCCCTGGCAGACCACAACGGGGGCCGCGCCAACCGGTACTCCTCGTCGACGACATTCTCACCACGGGTGCAACCCTCTGCGGAGCGGCAGAGGTCCTGCGGGAACAGGGCTGGCGGGTGGTTGGTGCCTGCTGCCTGGCCCGTACCCCAGCCAAGGGCCCAAGGGTCGGTGATTTAAGATCCACAAGTCGCTCCGGCGACGGGCCGGGATAGCTCAGTTGGTAGAGCAGGCGACTGAAAATCGCCGTGTCCCCAGTTCAAATCTGGGTCCTGGCATGCCAAAACCTCTGCATCCGCAGGGGTTTTCCAATTTTTGGCTACATCCGTTAGGCGTGGGCCTTCTGAGGGGGGGTACTCAAGGGGCGTAGAGAAGGGCCGTTCGAAAGGGGGCCTCAGCGGCCCCTCCCCTGCCAGAGGGAGCACCGCTGCACCGCTGCCATCGCACCCGTCAGAGCCCTCTGCCAGATCGAGCAGATGCCATGGGGACCAGAGCGCCCCGTGAAGTGCCTACAGGTCTCGCAGGAGCTCAAGAGGTAACCAAGACGTACGCCGAGGGCAAAAACCCAGCGAAGGGAGCAAGAACGGCCATAAGCACTGGGGTTCTTTAGGAAGTCTTCCCCCACAAAGTGCTTCTACCAGCAACGCGTGGGCAGTCGGCCCCTACATCCTTGAACCAACGCAGGACCAACGGCATGGATCAGGACCGGAACCAAGGCACACCCCTGACATCACTGATGAAATGGGATCGAGACGGAGAACTGTGCTCAGAAGATCTCGAACACCTGCTAGCGCGTCTCCAAGCCCAGGAGGTCAATCCCGAGAAACAAGAAACAACCGTTCAAAGCAGGCGCTGACTACGCCCCCTTGGGCCCCAACCCCCGCTTGACCAACCACTCCTGCTGGGCATGGTCTTGGCACTACTGGCAAGGCAACCTCATCCGGCGAAAAAGGGAGCAGATGCGTCTGGTGGCCATGGATCACCTTCATGCATCAATCGCCAAGGGGAATTGAAAGCAAACCTTGGCGACGGGACGACATCCGTTCTTTGCGAATCACCAACAAAACAATTCCCTTCAAACGGCACACAAGAGAGAATGGTGGTTCGGTCTCCAAGCCAAGAGAAGCAAAGAGGCCAGTCACTTCAGTCGGTTGCAACCAGCGTTATATAGAATTGACACATCAAAATGCCAAAGCAAGGCACCGACAAAATCAGATCATGAA
>CANHGA010000171.1 GCA_947460085.1 Synechococcaceae cyanobacterium | reverse complement strand
GAGGTGGTCATGACCACCGGCTCCACCTCCCCCGAACTCCACGTCGATGTTTGGAGTGGTAATCATCCCTTTTACACAGGCACCCAAAAGATCCTCGACACCGAGGGCCGGGTGGACCGCTTCATGCGCAAGTACGGCATGGCTACAACAGAGCCAGCCGCCGAACCCAAGAAAGCTGCCGACGACGAGGCTGCTGCTTCCACGGAAGCCCCCGCAGAAGCCAACGCTTGAATCGGACCTGGGCGCTCCACGGCCCAACCCATTGCCATGGCCGGGTGCTCATCAGCATCCGGCTTTTTGCTTTGTCTCCGGCCTTTTGTTTTTTAAAGGTCTGTTGAACGACTCCCAATCACCCGCTTGATGGATCTCGCCCTGCTGCACGATCGTCTGGAAACAGCCCGGCGCACCTTTGAAACCCTGGAGCGGCAACTTGCCGATCCAGCCGTTGCTGCCAATCCCAGCCAATTGCAGACCATCGCCCGGGAGCGCTCACGCCTGGAGCCCTTGGTGCTTGATCACCAGCAACTCCAAAAGCTGGAACAGGAAGAAAGCGAAGCCCGGGCCCTGCTCAAGGAGCACCGGGGCGATCTAGCCATGGAAGAGCTCGCCAATGAGGAGCTGGCGAGCCTCGCCGAGGCCATGGGCGCCCTTCGCCAGAAACTCACGGTGGCCCTCCTGCCCAGGGATCCCCGCGATGAGCGCAGTGTGATGCTCGAAATCCGCGCGGGCGCCGGCGGCGATGAAGCGGCCATCTGGGCGGGCGATCTGGCCCGGATGTATGAGCGCTATGCCCAAACCATTGGCTGGAAGGTGGAGCCGGTGAGTGCTTCTGAGGCCGAACTGGGGGGGTACAAGGAGTTAATTCTGGCCATCAAGGGCGAAAGCGTCTTCAGCCAGCTGAAGTTCGAAGCCGGAGTGCATCGGGTGCAGCGGGTACCCGCCACCGAATCCCAGGGCCGGGTGCACACCTCCACGGCAACGGTGGCGGTGATGCCAGAGGCCGATCTGGTAGAGGTGCAGATTGATCCCACCGAAATCGAAATGAGCACCGCCCGCTCCGGCGGTGCCGGTGGTCAGAACGTGAACAAGGTGGAAACCGCTGTGGACCTGATCCACAAGCCCACGGGGATTCGGGTGTTTTGCACCCAAGAACGCTCCCAGCTCCAGAACCGGGAGCGGGCCATGGAAATCCTGCGGGCCAAGCTCTACGAACGCAAGCTGGCGGAAGCCAATGCCCAGGAACGCTCGGTCAGGTTGGCGCAGGTGGGAAGCGGCGATCGCAGCGAGAAAATCCGCACCTACAACTACAAAGACAGCCGCACCACCGACCATCGCTTGGGCAAGAACTTCTCACTCGAGCCCGTGCTCAATGGCCAGCTCCAGGATGTGATTGGCGCCTGCATTGCCGCCGATCAAAGCCGTCAGCTGGAGGAGCTCGCCAAGGAGATCTCCAGCTAGGTGCCGATCACGTATTTGGCCCATTCCAAATTGCGGCCCGCATGGATCTGGCGGTTCGCTTCGAAAATGAGGCCACTGAAGGGCCGATGGGGTTGACGGGCCAAGGCCATGCCCGCTTCCCGGGGGGTGCGGTTTCCCTTGCGCACGTTGCAGGGCAAACAAGCCGTTGTGACGTTGTCCCAGGTGTCGCCGCCGCCCCGGCTGCGGGGCATCACATGGTCGATGGACAACTGACTGCCGCCATAGCCGCAGTACTGGCAGCGATGGCCATCCCGCTGGAACAAATTGCGACGGGTGAGGGGGAGCTGGCGGTAGGGCACCCGCACGAACTGACGCAAACGAATCACCGTGGGCAGGAGATAATTCTCCCGAAGCACGTGGGTTGGGTCATGCTCGAGACCTTCCGCCTTCCCCTTCAGCAACATCACCATGGCGCGCCGCCAGGAGGTGATATTCAGCGGCTCGTAGGAGGCATTCAGAACGAGAACGTGGCTCATGCCAGCACCCGTGGTCAGGGCCATGCTAGGCGGGATCTTGGTTTGTTTTGGTGACGCAGGCCACCACGCCACCGTTTCAGCCCCAGGCCTTGGCCGCCGCCGAAGGACTTGCGCGCCAACGGGCCTGGGTGGATGTCGATCCAGGGGCCATTACGGCCAATGCCCGCAGCCTCAGGCGCTGCCTTGAGCCCACCACCAACCTGATGGCGGTGGTGAAGGCCGATGGCTACGGCCATGGCGCCGTGCCCATCGCCAAGGCCGCCCAAGCGGGGGGGGCCAGCTGTTTTGGCGTTGCCACCCTGGCCGAGGGCCTCGAGCTGCGCCAGGCCGGGATTCAGGCCCCCATCCTGGTGCTCGGCAACCTCACCACCGCAGAAGAGCTGCGCAGCTGCCTGGCCTGGGAGCTGATGCCCACCATTAGCGGCATGCGCGAGGCCCTGCTCTGCCAGAACCTCGCCAGCGGCAGCGGTCGCCCCTTCGCCCTCCAGCTCAAACTCGATACGGGCATGGCCCGCCTCGGGGCGGATTGGCAGGACGGCCCCCGGCTGGTGGCCGCCATTCGGGACCTCGATGCGGTGAACCTGGTAGGGGTGTATTCCCACCTGGCCTGCGCCGATGCGCCCCCCCATGCCGACGATGGCCTGACCGACCAACAGCAAGATCGCTTTGACCGTGTCCTGCAAGCCCTGGAGCAACAAAACCTGGCAGCGGGCTGCAGGCACCTGGCCAACTCCGCCGGGGCCCTGCGCAGCCCCCAACTGCACTACGACATGGTTCGGGTTGGCCTGGCCCTCTACGGCCATAGCCCCGCGGTCCATCTGCAAGGGGTGACCCCCCTGCAGAGCGCCATGCGCCTCCTGGCCAGGGTCAGCCTGATCCGGGATGTCGCCGCAGGGGTCGGGGTGAGCTATGGCCACAGCTTCCGCACGAAACGGCCCAGTCGCCTTGCCGTGCTTGGCATCGGCTACGCCGATGGCGTGCCCCGCCAGCTCTCCAACCAGATGGAGGTGCTGTTCAACGGCCAACGCCTACCCCAGGTGGGGGCGATCACCATGGACCAACTCGTGATTGATGCCACCGACTGTTCCAGCCTCGAACTGGGCTCGGTGGTGACCCTGCTCGGCCCTGACGGAGTCGAGGAAATCACCCCGGGCCACTGGAGCGAACGCTGCCAAACCATCCCCTGGGAAATCCTCTGCGGTTTCAAACACAGGCTGCCCAGGCTCCACGCCGACGACGAATCGATCGGGGCGCACTGATAAGCTCATTTGGCCCCCTGGAGAGGTGGCTGAGTGGTTGAAAGCGGCTCCCTGCTAAGGAGTTACAGGAGGCAACTTCTGTCGAGGGTTCGAATCCCTCCCTCTCCGTTCCGAATTCGTTTCCGGACTGATTGCTCCGCAATCAGCTTCTGAAGTCTCCAGACGCCCTTAGCTGCGCGAAGCTTGGGCTAGGCGCGCGGCGATCTCTGGCAGAAGCCCAGGGTCTTTGGCGCAACGTGGGCCTTCGCTGAACACAACCAGCAAAAAAGGGCTGTGGCCTGGGGCTTCCACGTAGGCCGCATCATGGCGAGCCTGGCTCATCCAGCCAGCCTTGCTCCAGAGCCTGCTGCCAACGGGCAGGCCTTCCCCTAAAAAGCCATCCACCTGATTTTCGGGATCGGCGGCCCTGGCCCCAGCCTCCAAGCTGCGCTCGAGCAAGGCCCGCATGCGGGCACAGGCCGGGGGCGAGATCAGGGCCGATGCCATCACGGCCTGGAGCAGGCGGGCCGTGAGGTCGGTGCTCAGCCGGTTGCGGTTCTCCATCGCCGCGCCATAGAAGGCTCGCTCCCTGCCAAAAGGGCCATCGCCCCAGGTTTTTTGGCAGACATTGGCGCCCTCGAGCTCTGGCCAGGCCCATTGGCTCAGCCAGCCATTCACCAGCTGTCGTTGGGCAGCCCAATCGGCCATGGCCCGCTCCGGCAACGCTGGGCCGCTGGTGGTGCCGCTGAGCAGATCCACCACAAAACCGGTGGCGTCATTGCTGGAATCGCGGACCATCTCCTCAAGGGCCAGGCGCAGTTCCGCACTGTCTTCGATCAGATCGGCCTGCAGCCAAGCCTCCGCCGCTGCCATGTAAAAGGCCTTCACCACACTGGCGGGATAGCGCTGGATCTCCCCGCCCCAACTCGCCCCCAGCCAAGGCTGGGCCCAAAAGGCGCCCGAATCCAAATCGGCAGCCCGGCCAATCAGGGAGCTCTCAAAGCGCAGCCAGGTGATCGAGAGCTGCTGGGCCAAACCGGGCCTCCCTTCAAGCTCCAGGGCCCGCACCAGATCGGCGAGGGTCTGGCCCATGGCTGGATCGGGGCTGTAGAACGCCATCACGGCCGCTAAACCTGCTGGCGAGACTAAGCACCATGGCCCCAGGTTCCCAGCTGCAAGCGCCGACCCCATGGCCCATCGGAGCTCCAGCAGCTCCCGAATGGCTGGTAGCCGGCAGCATCTGGCGGCTACTGGGACCCATCAACCTCTACAGCCGCCAGCGGGGCGAGGGCTTGGCCAGCCAGGCCTGGACTGGCCGCCACCTGCAAGTGCTCGAAGCTGCCCAGTCCCTGGGCCCCCAGCCACGCCTGCGGATACGCCTGCTCGACGACGGCTATCCCGGTTGGATCGAGCCCAACGACCTCCTGGGCCAGGCTGAAGTCGCGACCCAAACCCACCCAAGGCCGTGGAATCGCCCTGCTATTGAGCAGCGGCTCGATGCCGTGCTCGCCTTCGGCCTAAGGGCCCTTGAGCAGCCCAACAGCTACCTCTGGGGCGGCAGCTTGGGTCCGGATTTTGATTGTTCCGGGCTGGTGCAAACCGCCTATGCCTCCCAGGGGATCTGGTTGCCCCGCGATGCCTAT
>CANHGA010000170.1 GCA_947460085.1 Synechococcaceae cyanobacterium | reverse complement strand
GAGAGTCCCAGCTTTTTCAACTGGGCGCGCATGGAGGCAATGTTTTGGTCGGTCCAATCGCCCGGATCCACGCCCCGTTCGATCGCGGCATTCTCGGCAGGCAAGCCAAAGGCATCCCACCCCATCGGATGGAGAACCTGCTTGCCGCGCATGCGGGCCACCCGGGCAATCACATCGGTGATCACGTAATTGCGCACATGGCCCATGTGCAAGTTCCCCGATGGATAGGGGAACATCGAGAGGGCGTAGTAGGTGTCTGAGGGCTCTGCAGGGGTTTGGGCCCCTGGCGTTGCATGGGATTGCTGGCTATCCCAGTGCTCCTGCCAGCGCTGTTCGATGGCTTGGGGCTCGTACCGGGACGCGTCGCTCACTGCAGGCTCTCAAGGGCCGGCCCCGCCAGTCAGGCCGATGGTTTGGTTGTGATCGTGCCACAGAAGGTCGCGCTACTTGGGGGTGCCTTCAAACCAGGGGCCGTATGACTGAGGCACTGGAGCGCCGTATCAACGTGAGCGGGAGACCTTCACCCGGGTTCAAGGCCAGGTAATCCATGTCTTGCCATTGGATGGTGCCTTCGAGCTCGGTGTGGCCGAGGACCTGAATCGCCACCGGGGTTTGGTGCCGAATCAGATCTTGGACATGGCGGGTACTGGGCTGGTCGGTGTCGAGGGCAGGGGGACGCCGCTCAAAAAAGCTCTGCATAGGATTCGACCACCGATCTATTGCGACCCATCGTGCTGCAGTTCAGCAAATACCAAGGCCTGGGAAATGATTTTCTGATGCTCGATGGCCGCGGTGCAGCCAACGCGGCGTTCTGCTTTGAGCTCACCCCTAGGCGTATTCAGCGGCTCTGTGACCGCCGCTTTGGCGTGGGCGGCGATGGGGTGATCCTGGCCCTGCCCCCCCAGGAAGGGGGGGAACTGCGCATGCGCATCTTCAACGCCGATGGCACGGAGCCCGAAATGTGTGGCAACGGCATTCGTTGCCTGGCCCGGTTTTTGGCCGACAGCGATGGGGATCAACCGGGCCGGGAGTGGCAGATCGAAACCCTGGCCGGCCGCATCGTTCCGCGGCTGGAAATGGGAGGCGTGATCCGGGTGGACATGGGCCCGCCCTTCCTGGAGCCGCTCAGCGTGCCGACCACCTTGGAAATTGGTGTTTCTGGTGTCCCCCAGGGGGAATTGGACGTCGATGGGGAGGTCTTGTTTGTGGGCGCCGCAGGCATGGGCAATCCCCATGTGGTGATCCCCGTGGCTGATGTGCAGGCCATCGATTTGGAGCGTTTTGGAGCAGCACTGGAGGTGCATCCAGCCTTCCCGGCCAAGACCAACGTGCACTTTGTCCAGGCCTTGAACCCCCGCCACCTGGTGATGCGGGTGTGGGAACGGGGAGCCGGGCCCACCCTGGCCTGCGGCACGGGTGCCTGCGCCACCTTGGTGGTGTGTCACAGCCTGGGCATCGCCGGGCGCCAGGCCCGGCTGGACCTGCCCGGCGGCCCGCTCGAGATTGCCTGGGATGCAGCCACGGGCCACGTGTTCATGACAGGGCCTGCGGAGGCGGTTTTTGATGGGGTAGTTACCCCGGAGGTGTGGGGCGACGACGCCCTCCCATTGGAGGCTGACGTGCCTCTGGATGGGCCTGGGGCAGCCATACCAGCAGCGCAAACGGAACAAGAGCCAGCCCCAACCAGTGCCATCGCCTCCATTGATTGCGCCACGGCCTGTACCACCGGCTGCCAGCGCCCCGAGGCCTGTCCATCGGCCGAGGCCCGGGCCCGGGTGGCAGCGCTCTTAAACAACAGTTCCCTGGACGATCTGGTCAACCTGGCCACCAGTTCGTTGGAAGCCCGCACCCGGGCCCGCTTCCAGCCGGATCCGGGTCGGCAAGCATGAGCGCGCCGTTGACGCCCCAGGTCTATCTGGATTCCTGCGCCACCACGCCGCCAGCGCCTGAAGTACTGGAAGCGATGGCCGCGGTCCATGGGGAGGCCTGGGCCAACCCCTCCAGCCTGCATGGGTTCGGCTTGGCGGCCGGCGAGCGGCTCGAGCGCTCCCGCCAGCGGATTGCCGAAATCCTCGGCTGCACCGCCAACCAGGTGATCCTCACCTCCGGCGGCACCGAGTCGATCCACATGGCCCTGCTAGGGGTTGCTGGCGAAGGGCCGCCCGGGCGCCTGGTGATCTCTTCGGTGGAACATCCGGCCACGGTGGCTGCAGCCGCGCAGTTGCAACGGCGGGGGTGGCAGGTGGAGCGCTGCCCGGTTGACCACCTGGGAGTGGTTGACCTGGAGGCCATGGAGTCTCTGCTCAAACCACCGACGCGCTTGCTGTCGTTGATCTGGGGCCAAAGTGAGGTGGGCACCCTCCAGCCCATCGAGACCATTGGCCGGCGCTGCCGGGAGGCTGGCGTGCTCTTGCACGTGGATGCGGTGCAGGTGGTGGGCCATCAGCCAGTGGATTTCAACCAGCTTCCGATCGATCTCTTGAGCCTGGCTGCCCACAAACTCCAGGGGCCAAGGGGAATCGGCGCCCTGGTGGTGCGCACCGATCTCAAGCTCAAGCCCTTCATTGGAGGAGGGGGGCAGGAATCAGCCCGGCGGGGCGGCACCGAACCGGTGGCCCTGGTGGCCGGATTGGCCCGGGCCTTGGACCTCTGCCATGGGCGTCTCTTGGCCCATGGGGGCCGCGATCCGGTGGCCGAACTCCGCGATGGCCTGCTTGATCGTCTGCTCGTGTTGCCAGGGGTCCAGCTCAGTGGCCCCGATCCCCGGGATCCAACGGGCCCAAAGCGCCTACCCCACCACATCAGCCTGTTGGTGGCAGCTCCCGGGGGCAAACCCCTGTCTGGACGGCGGTTGGTGCAAACCATCTGGCAGCAGGGCTATGCCGTGAGCAGTGGTTCGGCCTGCAGCAGTGGCCGGGGCGCCAACCCCTGGGGCATGGCACCAAGCCCGATCCTGCAGGCCATGGGCTTTCCCGACCCCGTAGCGGCCAGCGGCCTGCGGATCAGCCTCGGGCCCTGGCTCACAGCTCAGGATCTCGAAGGGGTGCCAGGGGCCGTGGAGCGCGGGAAGCTGCGGGTGATCGCCGGGGAGCCCGTGGGCTAAATCCGCCGCTGCCTAGGGTCGGTGGATCTGAGATGGGTTGATGCTCCCTGCTGATTTACGGGCGGCTGAGGCCCAGGCGCTGGCAGCGGTGGTTGCGGCGCTTGGGGCGGAACCCAAGGGGCGGTGGACCGTGGATTGGCGGTTTGAAGGCTTGCGGTTACTGCCGGTGGTGTTGCGCTTCAGCGAAGCGCTTTTAGGTTCGGCAGGGCCCATGGGCGGCCAGGCCCTGAAGGTGTTGTTCCCCGATGCTGGGGCCTGTGCCCTGGCCAAGCGGGATGCCCCAGAGCTGGCGCCCCTGTGTGCTGATTTGCGCGGCCACATGCGGGTGCAATCGGATGGTCCCAGCCGGGGGGTGCTCTTGGCGATTGGCCCGTCCCAGTCCGACTACGACGATTTCGAATCGGTGTGCGGTCAGCACCTGGGTGCGGTGGTGGTCATCAATGGGGCCTTGGAAGATGCGGCCGTGGGGATTGGCAGCGTGGCCCGCCAGCGTCGCCGGGGTTTTCTCTCCCAATGGCAGGCGGCCTACAGCCTGATTCCCCTGGATGGCAGTGCCCTGCGGCGCTCCTTCCCGGGGAGCTGGGAGCTCTACCGCCAAGACCCGGATGGCTATCGACTGGTCGAAAGCTTTGAACAAAAACCCGATGCGGAGCAGCAGGCCCTGGCCTTAGCCGGCGGGGATGGCCTGGGGGTGGGTGGCAATTTGAAGATGGTGGATGCCTTCATCGAAGGCCTGCGCAGTTAGGGCCCTGGGCCCCCTGGCCAGGCTCCGTAAACTGCGCGAAACGCACCTTCTTGCATGGCGCCCGAGAGCAACCCTGCGACCCCTAGCCCCCGTCGTTCCTGGGGCTTGGTTGACCTGGGGGCTGCCCTTGCGGTGGTCCTGGCCGCCGGTGGCGTGATCTGGAGCCCCAAATTGAGCACCAGCATCGCCAAGGCAACCGGCGCCCTCACACCGGTGATCGTCAGCGTGGACGTCCGCGGGATTCCCGTGGCCAACCCCACCGCCCTGGTTGACCAGGCGCGCCAGGAAGGCAAGGTTGCGATCGTGATTCGCAACCAACCCCACGGCACCGTGGCGATCCAGCAGGTGATCCCCCTCCCCAGGCTGTTAAGTGCCGTGCAGCCCAATGGCACGGTCGTCTCAGCGGTGGACCCCAACCAGAAATACCTGACAACCCTGGACGCCCGCTTTGTGCTGGAGGGCCAGGGCCGCAAACGCGGTGGCGGCGTCGTGTTCGGCAACCAAAATTTAAAAATTGGCACCCCGGTAGAAATCGAAGGCAACAATTTCCGGATTACGGGCACCGTTACAAACCTGAAGGTTCAAAACAGCTGATATGGCCCACCGCAGGGCCCTGCCCTTTGACCACAGGGCTCTGCCCTTTGACCACAGGGCTCTGCCCTTAGCCCACAGGGCTCTGCCCTTAGCCCTAGGCGTTCAGGTACTGCTCGCGTCAGCTTCAGTTGTCGTTCGTCCAGGGCCTGCCGTTGCCCAAACCCTGGAGCGGCTGGTGCCGCTGGCATCGCTGCCCAGTCCCCCACCGCCCCTCGGCCTACCCCTGCTCCAGCGGCAGGTCAGCTGTCCGCTCTTGCAGCAGCGCCTGTTGGCGGCGGTGGGGTCTGAGCTTCCGGTGTGGAGCATCACCGTTGCCGATCCCCAGGGCCACCTGCTGGCCGATCTCAATGGACAACGCTCCCGGCTGCCCGCTTCCAACCAGAAGCTGATCACTACGGCCTACGCCCTGGAT
>CANHGA010000169.1 GCA_947460085.1 Synechococcaceae cyanobacterium | reverse complement strand
GGGGATCTGGTTGCCCCGCGATGCCTATCTGCAGGAGCGCTTCTGCCAGCCGGTAGCCGTACACAGCGGCGTCACCCATCGCCTGGAGCCGGGGGACTTGATCTTCTTTGGCAGCCCCCAACGCTGCACCCACGTGGGCCTGCACCTCCACAACGGCTTTTACCTGCACAGCTCCGGGACGACCAACGGTCATAACGGCCTCGCCATTGACAACCTCTCACCAGCCAACGGTTCTGGCGTAGCCAGCCATTACCGCCAAAGCCTGCGCGGCGCCGGACGGGTGATGCACGGCCATGACGGCAGCCCGCTGCCCGCCTAGGTTCGAGCCCTTGATGAAGCCCGTGATGCTGGCCCTCTCCGTGGTGGTGCCACTCTTCAACGAGCAGGACAGCCTGCGGCCGTTGGTTAGCCAATTGCTGGAGGCCGTTCGGCCCCTCGGGGTGGCCTTTGAGCTGGTCCTGGTGGATGACGGCTCAAAAGACGCCACCGCCACCGTGCTGACCGAGCTGAGCGGCGAGGTCCCCGAACTCGTGGCTGTTTTGCTCCGCCGCAACTACGGCCAGACAGCGGCCATGGCGGCTGGATTTGATGCCAGTAGCGGCGAGGTGATCGTCACCCTCGATGGCGATCTGCAAAACGATCCGGCAGACATCCCCCTGTTGCTCGCCAAACTCGAGGAGGGCTACGACCTCGTGAGCGGCTGGCGCCACCAGCGCCAGGACGCGGCCATCAGCCGGCTGCTGCCCTCAAAGCTGGCCAATGGCTTGATCGCCAGCGTCACCGGGGTGCAACTGCACGACTACGGCTGCTCCCTCAAGGCCTACCGCCGCGAGGTGGTGGCAGACATGAACCTCTACGGGGAGTTGCATCGCTTCCTACCGGCCCTGGCCTTCATCGAAGGGGCCCGGATCAGCGAAGTCAAGGTGAACCATCACCCCCGGCGCTTTGGTCGCAGCAACTACGGGATCGACCGCACCTTCAGGGTGCTGATGGACCTGCTCACGGTGTGGTTCATGAAGCGGTTCCTCACCAGGCCGATGCATGTGTTCGGCTTCTGGGGACTCGCCTCCATCGCCGTGGGCCTAGTGATCAGCGCCTATCTGCTGGGGGAAAAACTGATCGCCAATGCCGATATCGGCAACCGCCCCCTGTTGATGGTGGCGGTGCTGGCCTTGATCGCAGGGGTGCAGTTGTTTTGCTTTGGCCTGCTGGCCGAGCTGCAAATGCGCACCTATCACGAAAGCCAAGGCCGGCCGATCTATCGGGTGAGGGCGGCATTGCGGGGCAAACGGGGCTGAGGCTTTGGGGGGCCAACAGGCGTGCAGCGGCCCCGGAAGCGTTCCATGGCTTGGGCTGCCTCCAGCACGACCTCAAGGTTGGAATCCCTTAGGCCTCGCTTCAGCAGGGGCAGGGTGGCGCGGTGACCCCAGGCGCGGGCCGCATGCATGGCTGCCAACCGCTCGCCCGTATCACCAGCCAACTGGGCGTGCAGGCTTTTCAAAAAAGCCGCCTGCTCGCGGGGATCGGCGGGCAAAGCCCAGGTCGCCGCACTTGTGCTGGGCGACTTAGCGCTGGAAAGCTCGTCGTTGGGGTCAACCAGATTGTTCTGTACCAGGGAAATCTGGGCCCGATTGAGGGCAGCTACGGCCGAGACATCGAGGCTGGCAAAGGGAGTCGGCTTACGGCGGCTCACAACCCAGATCAGGACAGCCAAAAAGGCAGCTACAGCGCCAACGGATTGGGTGTTCATGGATTGAACTTTTATGTCGCCCCCAGGGAGCCAGGAAGATGGCCTTGGGAAGGCTCCTTACAGTACCGGCGGTTGTTATTGGCCTGTGCCATGACTGGAGAATTCGCAGCTGCCTGGTTGCCCTCGGTGTTCGTACCCCTTGTGGGAATCCTCGCGCCAGCTGTGGCCATGGCCCTGCTGTTCAACGTGATCGAAGCCCGTAACTGACAACAAACCATGACCGTCACCCCCGTGGCCGACCCCTGCGTCGGCAATTTGGCCACCCCTGTTAACAGCAGCTATTTCACCAAGGCGTTCATCAACGCGTTGCCCGCCTACCGCCCGTCCCTCTCCCCCAACCGTCGTGGGTTGGAAGTGGGAATGGCCCATGGCTTCTTCCTCTATGGCCCGTTCGCCATCTGCGGACCGCTGCGTCTCACCGAGTACGCAAGCACCGCAGGGCTGCTGGCCACCATCGGCCTGGTTTCTATCCTGACCGTTTGTCTGTCCATCTACGGAACCGCCGGCAACGGGCCGAATGTGCAGCCCGCTGACGCCACGGTCGACAACCCTCCTGCTGATCTGTTCACCAAGGCTGGCTGGGCTGAATTCGCCAGCGGCTTCTGGCTCGGCGGTTGCGGCGGTGCTGCCTTCGCCTGGTTCCTGGTTGGCACCTCAGTGGTGGCCCCGCTTGCGAACATCGCCGGCGGAGTCTGGAGCGTTGGCTGATTGCCTTCGCTAATCGCTGATTGCAATACCTAATCAACTGGTGATCGCTGGACAACCAACGTTTCCCCTATCCAAAGCCCCGCAAATGCGGGGCTTTTTTAATGGCTGGATCCCTTTAGCCACAACAGGCCAACAATGGGGTTAGCTCCCCATGCAGGATCCAGCACCATGAAAGGCAAACAATGGTTGGGGCTCTTGGCACCGTTGCTGCTCACCAGCTGCAGCCTCCCAGGGGCAAACCGATCTGCCCAGGATGAAGCAGCCCGCAAGGCTGCTGAGCAGGCCAGCCAACAGCAGTTGGAGCAGAAGATGGCAGCCCAGGCCCTCAAGCAACTCCAACAGCAGGCCCGTACCGCTGGCATGGTGGCCGGCCATCAAGCCACGGTGAATTGCCTGCGCAGCGAAAGGGGCCAAACCGATGGCAGCGAACTGCGCTGCGAAGCCTGGGGCTATGTGCAAGCCAACTACCCAGAGCCCCAGCCCTAAGGATGGGGGCCATAAAAAACCCCCGGCCAAGGCCGGGGGTTCCATCGTCCCTCAAGGGGAGACAAGCGATTGGATCAGAGGATCTAACCGAACTTGCCTGAGGTTGAAGCGATCAAGAAGGCTGCATACGTGAGGATGTAGCCAATCGTGAAGTGGGCGAGACCCACAACCCGGGCCTGAACGATTGAGAGAGCCACTGGCTTATCGCGCCAGCCAACCAAGTTGGCGAGCGGAGTGCGCTGGTGCGCCCAGACAATGGTTTCAATCAGTTCCTGCCAATAACCGCGCCAGGAGATCAGGAACATGAAGCCGGTAGCCCAAACCAGGTGACCGAACAGGAACATCCAGGACCAGACAGCCAGGTTGTTCGAGCCGAACGGGTTGTACCCGTTGATCAGCTGGGAGCTATTCAGCCACAGGTAGTCGCGGAACCAGCCCATCAGATAGGTGCTGGATTCGTTGAACTGGGCCACGTTGCCCTGCCAGATGGCGAGGTGCTTCCAGTGCCAGTAGAAGGTGACCCAACCGACGGTGTTCAGGGCCCAGAAGACTGACAGATAGAAAGAGTCCCAAGCCGAGATGTCGCAGGTGCCGCCACGGCCGGGGCCGTCGCAGGGGAAGGAGTAACCGAAGTCCTTTTTATCGGGCATCAGCTTGGAACCCCGGGCATCCAGGGCACCCTTCACCAGGATCAAGGTGGTGGTGTGCAGGCCAAGCGCAATGGCGTGGTGCACAAGGAAGTCGCCAGGACCAATCGGCAGGAAGAGATCGCTGCCGCCGTTAATGGCGCCCATCCAACCGGGGAGGTAAGCCGCACCAGTGGTGCTGGCCACGCTTCCAGCGTTGGAAAGAAGCACATCCATGCCGTACATCGCTTTACCGCTAGCGGCTTGAACGAATTGGGCAAAGACAGGCTCAACCAGGATTTGCTTTTCGGGGGTACCGAAAGCAACCACCACGTCGTTGTGGACGTAAAGACCCAGGGTGTGGAAACCGAGGAACAGGGAGACCCAGCTCAGGTGGCTGATGATGGCTTCCTTGTGCTCGAGCATCCGGCCAAGAACGTTGTTCTTGTTGGCTTCGGGGTCGTAATCGCGGATGAAGAAGATCGCACCGTGGGCGAACGCACCGCACATCAAGAAGATGGCGATGTACTGGTGGTGGGTGTAAAGGGCAGCTTGCGTCGTGTAGTCCTTAGCGATAAACGCATAGGACGGCATTGCATACATGTGCTGCGCCACCAGGCTCGTCACCACGCCAAGGGAGGCCAGGGCCAGACCCAGTTGGAAGTGGAGCGAGTTGTTGATGGTGTCGTAGAGACCCTTGTGGCCCGCGCCGAGGTCACCAGGAGTGCCAGCGGGGGGGTTGTGGGCATCCAGGATCTCGCGGATCGAATGGCCAATACCGAAGTTGGTCCGGTACATGTGGCCAGCAATCACAAACAGACAGCCAATCGCCAGGTGGTGATGGGCAATGTCGGTCAGCCAAAGAGCTTCCGTTTGGGGGTGGAAACCGCCCAGGAAGGTAAGGATCGCGGTGCCTGAACCTTCAGCGGTACCAAAGATTTGGTAGGCGGTATCAGGGTTGGCTGAATAAACCCCCCAGTTACCAGTGAAGAAGGGAGCCAGACCTGCGGGGTGGGGCAGAACGGAGAGGAAGTTATCCCAACCGACGTGCTGACCACGGGCCTCAGGAATCGCCACGTGAACGAGGTGACCAGCCCAGGCAATCGAGCTGAAACCGAAGAGAACAGCCAGGTGGTGGTTCAGACGGGATTCAGCGTTCTTGAACCAGGCCAGGGAAGGCCGGAACTTGGGCTGAAGGTGGAGCCAGCCAGCGAACAGGGCCCAGGCCGACAGGATCATCATGAAGATGGAACCCTGATACAGCTCGGCGTTGGTGCGCATGCCGCTCGTGTACCACCAGTG
>CANHGA010000168.1 GCA_947460085.1 Synechococcaceae cyanobacterium | reverse complement strand
GTGGCGATCGGCACAACGGCGGTGGCCAGGGCGATCAGCACACCCAGCAGGTAAGGAAGCGGTTGGGGGCCCGGACTGTAGGGATCATCAGCCGGTTCACCGGATGGCTCTTGGCCTTCTGCCGCCAGGGGCGAGGCCAGCATCAAGGGGGGCTGGCCGGGGTGGGGGGTTCGGGGAACGGAATCCATGGGGTTGTGGCGAGGCCCTGGGGGCCGACCACAGGTCAAAGGTGGGGGACAAGGCTGGCCCTGGGGGGCTGGCAAAGTAACAGGGAGAGATCAGGTTGTGCAGCAGATGGTTGCTGTCACACAGGTCCTGAAATCAATTCTGTCAACACAAGAATTCAATGTTAGCCGAAAACGCTTGAAGCACCAGCGCTAGGCCGCTGGCCTGGCCTCCTGATCGTGCTGCTGCCTGCGGGCCTTGAGATCGGCCGTGGGACTGGCCTCGGCCTGGTCAAGGCGGGCACGGATCAGCCTGAGTTCGTCAAGGATCGCCCCGAGCAGTTGCTGGGTTGCCGTGGATGGCGAATTGAGCACCTCCACCGTGACTTCCTTGATGCGAAGCACATCCCGGGCGAAGCGCGCTACTTCGTTGGGGTGAAACAGCAGCGCATCTTTTTGGTCTGTGCGGTACTCCGGGTTCAGTTTGCGGGGGTTAAAGGGGGGGTTGAGATTGCGGGGTTCGGTGTTCGTGTAGCGATAGACCGAGGCTCGAGAACGGTTCAGGGCCTTTTGAACGTCGTCGATACAAATCAGACCCTCGCTGGCCTGACTGGCCCCCTCTGGCGGCACCCCATTCCAGGATCCGTCTGCGATGGCCCCACTGACCTCCGGGTCGTTCTGGCCAAGGTGGGGAAGCATGAGACGGCCCTTGGACAGGCGGGAATGAGGCCGGACCTTAGCAGAGGTTTTCTAGGGGTGCAGTGATAGGTTCCGCCCATTCTTGAGTTGCGAAGGCCATGCGCGTCTCCCGCCTGATGCTGGTGACGTTGCGGGACGACCCGGCCGAAGCCGAAATTCCCTCCCACAAACTTTTGCTGCGGGCGGGCTACATGCGCCGGGTCGCCTCCGGGATTTACGCCTACCTGCCCTTGCTGTGGCGGGTGCTGCAGAAGGTCTCCCTGATCGTGCGCCAGGAAATGGATCGCACCGGAGCCCTGGAAACCCTCCTGCCCCAACTGCAACCCGCCGAGCTCTGGGAACGGAGCGGTCGCTGGGCGGGCTACACCGCCGGCGAAGGCATCATGTTCCACCTTCAAGACCGCCAGGGCCGGGAGCTGGGCCTGGGGCCCACCCATGAGGAAGTGATCACGGCTTTGGCTGCGGATTTACTCCGTTCCTACCGGCAGCTGCCGGTAAGCCTCTATCAAGTTCAGACCAAGTTCAGAGATGAGATTCGCCCCCGCTTCGGCCTGATGCGCGGGCGGGAATTCATCATGAAAGATGCCTATTCCTTCCACGCCGATGAGGCCTCCCTCAAGGAGACCTACGGCGCCATGGACCAGGCCTACCGCCGAATTTTCGCCCGTTGTGGCTTGCGGGCCGTAGCAGTTGAAGCCGATAGCGGGGCCATTGGCGGTTCGGCCAGCCAGGAATTCATGGTCACCGCCGATGCCGGCGAAGATCTCATCCTGGCCAGTGGCGATGGCCGTTATGCGGCCAACCAGGAGCGGGCCGTGTCGATTCCCCCTGCGGCGATCGCCTTGGAAGCCACGGGCTGCGAGCCCCTTGCCACCCCCGGGCAAACCAGCATTGACGACCTCTGCACCTCCCATGGCTTTGACCCCACCCAAACGGTGAAGGTGCTGGTGCTCCTGGCCCGCTTCGCCGAAGGCCCAGCCCAACCCCTGCTCATCAGCCTGCGGGGCGATCAACAACTCAACGACGTGAAACTGGCCAATGCGGTGACGGCCCGGGCCCAAGGGGCATGGGGTGCCCTGCTGGAGATTGCCCCGATCAGCGTTGATCAACTGGCAAGCCAGGGCCTTGATCCCCTGCCCTTTGGCTCCTTGGGGCCCCATCTGAGCGATGAGGTTCTGGAGGGTGCAAGCCAATGGCGGGGCCAGTTCCTGAGGCTCGCCGATCCCACGGCCGCGGCCCTAAAGCGCTTTGTCTGCGGGGCCAATCAAGTCGACACCCACCTGGTGGGAGCGGCTTGGGATGAGCTGGTGGCCTGCCCAGAGGCGGTGGATTTGCGATCGGCCCAACCGGGCGATGGCTGCTGCCACGACCCCTCCCAAACCCTCGAAGCCTCCAGGGGCATTGAGGTGGGCCACATCTTCCAATTGGGCCGCAAGTACTCCGAAGCCCTTGGGGCCCGCTTCACCGCGGAAAGCGGCACGGAAGAGGCCCTGTGGATGGGCTGCTACGGCATCGGGGTGTCCCGGCTGGCCCAAGCCGCCGTGGAGCAACACCACGACGCCCATGGGATCTGCTGGCCCGTTTCGATTGCCCCCTTTGAGGTGATTGTGGTGCCCGCCAACATTGCCGAACCCAGCCAAGCCGACCTCGCCGAGCAGCTCTACGCGCAGCTCCAGGAGGCCGGCGTGGATGCCCTGTTGGATGACCGCACCGAACGGGCCGGGGTCAAGTTCAAAGACGCAGACCTGGTGGGCATCCCCTGGCGCGTGGTGGTGGGCCGCGGCGCTGGTGAGGGCCTGGTGGAGCTGGTGGAACGGGCCACGGGGGAGAAACGGGATTTAGCCGCCACAAACCTGCTCACCACGCTTTTGCCGGTCCTGGAGCAGCAGCGGAGCGGGATTTAGCCGCTTTGATGTAGCCCTTGATCAATGCGGCCCCCTACGATCCCTATCCGCCGCCATCGCCCCATGACCGCTGCCATCACTGCCTGGACCCAGCGGTTCCTGGGCGGCTTCATGGCCCTTTGCCTGGGTGCCTGCCTACTCCTAACGGGCTGCAATGCCTCGAGCACCGGCCTGAGCGGCAACTACCTCGACGACACGATGGCCGTGGCCGATGTCCTGCTGTCCACCATCGCCCTGGGCGCCGATGATCCCGGCCGACCCGAAGCGGAAAGCCAAGCCCGCAGCTTGATGAATGGCTACGTGGCCCGCTACCGCCCCCGCAGTGCCATCAACGGCCTGGGCTCCTTCACCACCATGCAGACGGCGGTGAACTCCCTTGCTGGTCACTACACCAATTACCCGAATCGGCCCCTGCCCGAGGCCCTCAAGGAGCGCCTTACCAAGGAGCTGAAGAAAGCCGAAGTCAACGCCACCCGCGGTGCCTAGGCCCCGCCGGAAGCCCTAGTTTTTGACGAAGGGGCATTCCATCTGAGAAACTCACTGATTGTGCTCAGAAGCGGCTTCGGGCCGCCGTGTGTTTGGCCAACGTTGTCGTCATCGGTGCGCAGTGGGGCGACGAGGGTAAGGGCAAGATCACTGATCTGCTGAGCCGTTCAGCCGATGTGGTGGTCCGCTACCAAGGGGGAGTCAACGCCGGTCACACCATCGTGGTGGACGACAAGGTGCTGAAACTGCACCTGATCCCCTCCGGAATCCTCTATCCCAACACCATCTGCCTGATTGGTTCAGGCACGGTCGTCGATCCCAAGGTGATGCTTGGCGAGCTGGAGATGCTCAAGGGCTACGGCATCGACATCAGCGGCCTGAAGTTGGCCAGCACGGCCCACGTGACCATGCCCTACCACCGCCTGCTCGACCAGGCGATGGAACAGCGCCGCGGCGATCGCCGCATCGGCACCACCGGTCGGGGCATTGGCCCCACCTACGCCGACAAGTCGGAGCGCAACGGCATCAGGATCATCGACATCCTTGATGAAGCCAGGCTGCGGGATCGTCTTGCTGGGCCGCTGGCTGAGAAAAACGAAATCCTCCAGAAGCTCTACGGCCTCGAGCCCCTCGACTTCGATGCCGTGGTTACCGAGTACGTCTCCTATGGCGAGCGGCTGGCGCCCCATGTGGTCGACTGCACCAGGACCATCCATCAGGCCGCCCGGGGCCGCAAAAACATCCTGTTTGAAGGAGCCCAAGGCACCCTTCTCGACCTGGATCACGGCACCTATCCCTACGTCACCTCCTCCAATCCCGTCAGCGGGGGGGCCTGCATTGGGGCCGGCGTGGGTCCAACCCTGATCGACCGGGTGATTGGGGTGGCCAAGGCCTACACCACCCGGGTAGGGGAAGGCCCCTTCCCCACCGAGCTCGAGGGCAGCCTCAACGACCACCTCTGCGATCGGGGTGGGGAATACGGCACCACCACCGGCCGTCGCCGGCGCTGCGGCTGGTTTGACGGCGTGATCGGACGCTATGCCGTGCAGGTGAACGGCCTGGATTGCCTGGCCATCACCAAGCTGGATGTGCTGGATGAACTGGATGAGATCCAGGTTTGTGTGGCCTACGACCTCGATGGCGAAAGGGTGGACTATTTCCCCAGCAGCGCCGAGGACTTCGCCCGCTGCAAGCCCATCTTTGAAACCCTGCCCGGCTGGCAGTGCTCCACCGCCGATTGCCGCAGCCTCGAGGAACTTCCTGCCACCGCCATGAGTTACCTGCGGTTCCTGGCCGACCTGATGGAGGTGCCCATCGCGATTGTGTCGCTGGGTGCCAACCGCGATCAGACGATCGTGGTGGAAGATCCGATCCACGGTCCGAAGCGGGCCCTGCTCAGCGCCTAAGCAAGGCCCTCCAGGCCCGGCCCCTTTCCCCCAATCCCCGCATGACAGCCAAAACCCTCGATGTCGTTGGCATCGGCAACGCCATCGTGGATGTGCTCGTGCAGACCGAGGAGGCCTTCCTCGACAACCATGCCCTCACCAAGGGCACCATGGCCCTGGTGGATGAGGCCCAAGCCGAGCGGCTCTACGGCAGCCTCGGTCCTGGCCTGGAGACCTCCGGTGGCTCAGCCGCCAACACCCTGGCCGGCATCGCCCAACT
>CANHGA010000167.1 GCA_947460085.1 Synechococcaceae cyanobacterium | reverse complement strand
CGAGGCTGCCCTGGAACAGCTGGCGTGAGCTTCCCAGCCCCTGGTGGAGCTGGCCTTGATTTGGCGAGTTTTACCCCGGTCAACGACCTTTGGCCCCAGCTGGTGGAACGCCTGGGCCTCGAGAGGAGTGGTCGGGCCGTGCGTCAGGCCCTGGACCTCCAGGCCATGCGCGGTGATACCACCACGCTCCCTGTGCTGCTTTTGGAAACCTGCGGCCTTGCTTTGATCCATGCCGAAGCCCTGCGGACCCAACTTGGGTTGGCCGGTGCGGCTGAACTCCAGGTGTTGTTGGTGAGTCAGCCCAGCCTTCGCTTGCAGTTGCTGCAGAGCTTCTAATCAGCCGTCATTTTGTTTAGGCATAAGCAATCGGGATCTCGTCCGGGCGGGTGGTGAGATCACCAGAGATTCAATAGGTGGGGTAGCACCCGCATATGGCCTAATCCCTCGATCAGCTCAATGATCGCTACAACCCAGATAAACCAGATGTCGCTCAGGATGTGGCGCCTGAATAAGCGTGGATTGCAGCTCCAGCTCGGCGGTTCGCTGTAGAGCCGGAGCTGGGGCCAGAATCGCGGCACCCGTTGCTGGTATCGCCGATAGACGTCGCCGAAAAGCTCCTCGAGCCGGCGTTCTTCCCGAGCAATGATACCCGGGTAATAGAGTCCGAAAATCGCCAGAAAGAGAACGGGATAGGTCATGGTTTTGGTTGTCATTCCCACCCCAACCATGCCGATGCAGCTGAATACGTAGAGGGGATTGCGGCTAATCGAGTAGGGCCCTTCGGCGACCAACTCCCCGTCCTTCCGGCCAGAAATGTAAAATGAACACAATATCCTTCCTACTGTTCCGACTGCCGCCAGGGCTAGTCCTGTTGTTACTAGAATTATGGCTACTGTCTCGTGATCTGCTTCCCATCGGCTTTCGCTCAGGGCCACCACTAGAAAGGCAAGCACACCCACCAACTTCGATAGTCTCGTGCGTTGGTTTTCCCACCAAGTCTTGCCCCTCGTTCCTGGCGCTGTATTCATCCTGCACTCAATAATTTGTATCTTACATCCACTGAGAAGGCGGTTGCTTCAGGGCTTTTGATCAGTCATCAATCTTTTCAAGCGTAAAGCTTTTCAGGCATAAACAATCGGGATCTCGTCCAGGCGGGTGGTGGCGGCCCGGGATAGGCGGGAGCGCTGCATTTGCCAGGGGGGCGTGAAGCCACAGGCGGCCCATTGCACCGATCCTTGGCCGTAGCGCTTGTTCAGGCGATCGATGGTGGCCATCAGGCTCCGGCGGCGTTGCTGCTGCGCTTCGGGGAGGGGCACCAGCAGATGGTGCTGGAGGGTGTCTTCTCCCACCAGCTGTTGCAGCAACACCCCGGCCTTTTGCAGGGGTTTGTGGGGGTGATAGAGCTGCTCCGCCAGGGGCAGGGCCGCAGCGAGCAGCACGGCGGTGTCGTTGCTCGCAACCGCCAGGCCCACGGTGGCGGCCCGGCTGTAGAAGCTGGTGCCATTGAACGGATTGCTACGCACAAACACGGTGATGGCGCCGGTGCGTTGCCCTTGGCGCCGCAGCTTTTCCGCCGCCCGGCTCAGGTAGGTGGCGATCGCCTGCTTGAGCTGGGGTAGCTCCCGAATGGGCTGGCTGAAGCTGCGACTCACGCAGGTTTCCCGTTTGGCGGGGGGAACCAGCTCCATCGGGATACAGGCCACCCCCTGCAATTCGTGTTGCAGCCGCAGTCCCACCACGCCGCATTTGCGGCGCAGCTCGCCGCTGGGCATGTCGCGCAGGGCTTTGGCGTTGGCAACGCCGCGCAGGCGGCACCAGCGCGACAGCTTGCGGCCGATGCCCCACACATCCTCGATGGGCACCGACTCCAGGTAAGGGCCAAGATCCGGCACGGCTCCTAGATCGAACACCCCCCCATGGCTGGCGCTGGATTTGGCCAATTTGTTGGCGAGCTTGGCGAGCACCTTGCTGGGCGCTACCCCCACCGCCACCGGTAGGCCCAGCTGGCGGAGCACGGTGCGGCGTAATTGGTTGCCCCAGCTGGTGAGATCACCCCCATCGCGGGGGCGGTGCAACTGGCCGAAGGCCTCATCAATGGAGTAAATCTCCAGCTCTTCCACCCAGGGCTCCAGGGTGGCCATCATTCGCTGGCTCATGTCGGCATAGAGGGCGTAGTTGGAGCTGCGCACGATCACCCCCTGGCGCTCGAGGGCGCTGCGCACCTTGAAGTAGGGCGTGCCCATGGGAATGCCGAGGGCCCGGGCTTCGGCACTGCGCGACACGATGCAGCCATCGTTGTTGGAGAGCACCACCAACGCCCGGCCGATCACCGAGGGGTCGACCACCGCTTCACAGGAGGCGTAGAAATTGTTGCCATCGATCAGCACCGTGGCCCTGTCTTTAGAGGGCATGGATGGCGTAGCTCGCGACCCCCCAGAGGCAATGGTCCAGGTCGTCGTTGAGGGGGGTGGCTGGATAGGCGGGATGGGCTGCTTCCAGCTGCCATTGGCCCTGGTGCTGCACCAGCCGTTTCAGGGTGAAGGCGCCTTCGATCACGGCTACCACAATCTTGCCGGAGCGCAATTCGAGGCTGCGATCCACGATCAGCAAATCCCCGTGCTGGATGCCGGCGCCGCGCATGGAGTCGCCGCTGACGCGCAGGAAAAAGGTGCTGCTCGGATGGCGAATCAAGGCGTCGTTGAGGTCGATCCCGGTCTCGATGTAGTCATCGGCGGGGCTGGGAAATCCCGCGGCCACACTGTCACTGGCGAGCGGCCGTAGGCAGCTCTTGCGCTCGCTGCGGAGCGGGCCGAGGGCCTCGAGCTGGATCCAAGCAAGGGTCAAGTCGTCCATCAATACCGCGCCCGAACAAGGAGACCATCACCCGCAGGCTAGTACAGATGTATTGCTTTTGGTGTTTGGCGGCTGGAGGGGCCACCCTGGGGGCGCTGCTTTGCTTTGGGTTCTCCTGTGCTGAAAGAGGTTGGGGGCGCTGCCCTGTTGGGCCTGTTGCCATTGCTGCCATTGCTGCCATTGCTGCCAGTGGTGCCAGAGGCGGTTGCGGCGGTGCCAGTGGCGGCTGTGCCGGAAGCGGCGATTCGGGCCACCTATCTCTGCCAAGGGCGCTTTGATGCGGTGCGGCTCACGGCCTTGTTTTTTAACGCCGAGCCCCGCGAAGTGGTGCTGCTGCAGGGGGAGCAGGCCACCCGCTTGCCCCAGCAGCCCTCGGGCTCAGGCGCCCGTTATGGCGCCGGCAACCAGAGCTTTTGGCTGAAGGGTGAGCAGGCCACCTGGCAATTCGCTGCAGGGGCGGCCTATTCTTGTGGGCCTGAATCGCTGGGCGCAGCGGGGGCCGTGAAGCGGCGGTAGAGGGCCACACCGGCAGCGCCCCACGCCCCGGTCCAGACCAGAAAGGTGATCAGGGTGCCCAGTTGGCCTCCCTCCAGTGAATAGACGCCGGATTGAATCAGGCCGGCGTCGATCAGGGAGCCACCGATGCCCCAGCCGAGCACCCAGCTGAACAAAAAGCCAATGGCCTGGAGGTTGCCGGTCATGGCTAGGAGATTAGGCGGGATTGCCCTGGAGAGCCCCATAGAATTCATCCCATTGGCGTGGCGATCGTGGGTTCCGGGCGCCAGCTCTTCTCCTGGATCGCGCCAACGGGGTTGGTCCTGGTGTTGTTTTTGGTGCTGCACCTCGGCGGGGTGGCCCTGGCGGTGACCAATCCCGGGCTCTTTGAGGCCTACGCCATGGCCCTGCATGCCAAGCCCTGGTTGCCCGCCGTGGAGCTGGCCCTGGCTGGGGTAGCGCTGGTGCATCTGGGCCGAACGGTGGCGAAGGTGATCGCCAATCGCCAGGCCGGTAATGACGCGGCCCTGGTGAGCCGCCGCGCCGATCCGTTGGCGGCCCTGGCGGCCCGCACGGCGCCCTGGAGCGGCGGCGTGCTGCTGGTGTTTCTGGTGGTGCACCTCAACCAGCTGCGCTGGCCCCGGCCCGGGGCTGGTCTGGAAATGGCGCGCTTGGCTGAGGCGCTTTCTGCCCCCTGGGCCCTGGCCCTCTATGGGGCCGCTGGATTGGCCGTCGGCCTGCATCTGTTCCATGGCGGCGAGGCCGCCCACCGCAGCCTCGGGCTGTTGGAGCCGGCCAACGCCGGCCGGATTCGCAGGGCCACCCGGTCTTTTGCCCTGGTGGTGGGTGGGGGCTTTGTCCTGGTGCCCCTGGTGCTTGCCACCCAGGTGGTGCGATGAGCCCCCGTTCCGTCGGGTTACCCGATCCCCGCATTCCCGCGGGCCCGATCGCCGATGCCTGGCGCCGCACCCGCGATGGCCTGCCGTTGATCAGTCCGCTGCGGAAGCGCCAACTCCAGGTGCTGGTGGTGGGCAGTGGCCTGGCCGGGGCCTCGGCGGCGGCCACCCTGGCGGAGCAGGGCTACCGGGTGAAGCTGGTCACCTTCCACGACAGCCCCCGCCGGGCCCATTCGGTGGCAGCCCAAGGCGGTATCAACGCAGCGAAGAATTACGCCAACGATGGCGACAGCATCGAGCGGCTTTTTGCCGACACGCTCAAGGGCGGTGACTTCCGGGCCCGGGAGGCCGGTTGCCACCGCCTCGCCGAAATCAGTGGCGGCATCATCGACCAGTGCGTGGCCCAGGGCGTGCCCTTCGCCCGGGAGTACGGCGGCACCCTGGCCAACCGCAACTTTGGCGGCTCCCTGGTGAGCCGCACCTTTTACGCCCGCGGTCAAACCGGCCAGCAGCTGCTCTATGGGGCCTACCAGTCCCTGATGCGCCAGGTGGCCGCAGGCCAGGTGGCGCTCCTCACCCGCCGGGACATGCTCGAGCTGGTCACGGTGGAGGGGGTGGCCCGGGGCATCGTCTGCCGCCACCTAATTACCGGGGCCCTCGAAACCCATACGGCCCATGCGGTGCTGCTGGCGAGCGG
>CANHGA010000166.1 GCA_947460085.1 Synechococcaceae cyanobacterium | reverse complement strand
GAACACCTCTGCGCCCCCAGCCTGGCCGCCCTCGCTGCGCGCATTGGCGGCTTTGAAGCCGATATCGACCTGGTCACCCTGGCCCCGGAACTGCCTGGATCCGATGCGGTGATTGCGGCCCTCAGGGAGCAGGGGATTGTGGTGAGCCTGGGCCACAGCGCCGCCACGGAAGCCCAGGCCAACGCGGCCTTTGCTGCGGGGGTGGGCATGCTCACCCACACCTTCAATGCCATGCCCGATCTGCATCGCCGGGAGCCCGGGGCAATTGCGGCAGCCGTGCTGCAAGGCGATGTGGCGATGGGCCTGATTGCCGACGGGGTCCATGTGGCCCCATCGATGGCGGTGCTGCTCCAAAAGCTCGCCCCCGAGCAGGTGGTGCTGGTGAGTGATGCCCTCGCTCCCTATGGCCTGAGCGATGGCGAACACCGCTGGGATGAACGGACCCTGCACGTGACCAACGGCACCTGCCGGCTGGCGGACGGCACCCTGGCGGGGGTGACCCTGCCCCTGCTGGAAGGGGTACGCCGGCTGGCCCTGTGGAGCGGGCGGCCCGAGCGGGCCATTGCGGCCGCCACGCTCTTGCCCCGGCATGTCTTGGGCGATCGGCGCAGCGCCGCCGACATGCTGGTGGGCATGCCCCTGGGCGAAACCCTCCGCTGGAGCGGCCATGGCCAGGCGCTGCGTTGGCAGCGGGCCGCCTTGCCAGATCCCACTCCCTAGGATCCGCGCCACCATCCCCTAGGCCCCATGTCCACGGAAACAGCTGCTGAGAAGGCCGTGGTGCAGGCCTACTTCAACAGCACCGGCTTTGAGCGCTGGAACCGGATCTACAGCGACAGCAGCGAGGTGAACCGGGTGCAACGCAACATCCGCATCGGCCACCAAAAAACCGTCGACAACGTGCTGGCCTGGCTGCAGGAGCAGGGCAACCTGGCGGGCCGCAGTTTTTGTGATGCCGGCTGCGGCGTGGGCAGCTTGAGCCTGCCGCTGGCCCAGCTCGGCGCCGGATCGATTGCCGCCTCCGACCTCTCCGAGGCCATGGTGGGCGAAGCCAGCCGCCGGGCGGCTGAAGCCGGCATCGCCACCAGCCAACTGCAATTCAGCGCCTCCGACCTGGAGAGCCTGGAGGGCCGCTACGACACCGTGATCTGCCTGGATGTGTTCATCCACTACCCCCAGCAGCCCGCCGAAGCCATGGTGCGCCACCTGGCCTCGATGGCGGAGAACCACTTGATCGTGAGCTTCGCCCCCTACACGCCGCTGCTGGCGGTGCTCAAAAAGATCGGCGAACTCTTCCCCGGCCCCAGCAAGACCACCCGGGCCTACACCCTCAAGGAACAGGGCATCGTGGCCGCGGCCGCAGAAGCCGGCTTCAAGCCGGTGCGCCGCAGCCTCAACAAGGCCCCCTTCTATTTCTCCAGGCTGATTACCTTTGAGCGGGACTGAGTCGCTTCATCCAGAGCTTTGGGGTGCGGGTGGCACCCCAACGGCTCTGGCGCCTCCAGCACCAACTGGCCGCCCCCGGGCAGCACCAGCTCCAGGCGAAAGGCCTGCAGCTGGTAGCCCCCATCGCCTGGCAAGGCCCCTGGGCGGCCCATGCCGCCAACCGCATAGAGCGGGTCCCCCAAGAGCGGGGCCCCGGCGGCGGCCATGTGGATCCGGATCTGATGGGGCCGGCCACTGGCGATCGCCACCTCCACCAGCCAGCCCTCGGTCCGGCGTTCCAGCAACCTCACCCAGCTGTGGGCCGGTAGGGCCAAAGGATCCCCCGGGCCAGCCGCACACCACAGCTGGCCTAAGCGGGGATGGGGCTGCCGGCCAATCGCCGTGGTGATGGCCAGCCCCTCGCCCCCCACCAGGGCAGCCTCCGCTTGGGCCAACGCAGAGCCCATTGCAGGCAAAGCCACCAGGGCCCGATAGAGCTTGCGGCAGGCCTTCGCCGGCCCCCCATCAGGTTTTGCCTGGGCTGCGGTGGCTTGCCGAACAGCGCCCGTGCTCTCCCGCAGCTGGGCGCTCAGCCAGGCCCGGCTCACGGGCTGGCGCGCACACACCAGCAGGCCCGAGGTGAAGCGGCCCAGGCGATGCACCGGCCTTGGGACTCCGAGGGGGTCGGCCTGATGAAGCTGCTGCAGCTGGGTGAGCAGGGTGTGCTCGAGGAATCCCCCCGCCGGCAACACGGGCAGCCCCCTGGGCTTGTTGATCACCACCAGGTCGCCGTCATCGAATAGGGGGCCCGGTAGCACCGGCACGGCCGCCTCCTGCCAGGGGGGCCGATGCCACACGAGTTGATCCCCGGCTTGGACCCGGCCATCGGCCCAGAGCTGCTGGCCGTTGCACCGGATCTCCCCGGCGGCGAGCCGCTCCAGCCACACCCCATGGTCTGAATGGGAATAACGGGCCGCATAAAAAGACGCAATCCCGTCGCTGGGCGCCACCCCTGCCCTGGGATCAAGCGGATCGGGGGCCCCAACCCGATCGCGATAGCGATGGCCCCGGTTTAGGGCCGCCGCCAACCAACCTGCCGCGGGCTCAGTCGACAAGCCCGTGCTCGAGGGCGTAGCGCACCAATTCGGTGCGGCTAGCGGTGCCGGTTTTGATAAACAATCTGCTCACGTACTTCTCCACATTGCGGATCGACGTTTCCAGGCGGCGGGCAATTTCCTTGTTCATCATTCCCTCCGCCACCAGCTGCAGCACGGAGGCCTCCCGGGGGGTAAACACATGCTCTGGAGCTGCGGCAGGCTTTTTGCCGCCGCCGGTGGCGAGCAGGGAGCGGATCTCGGTGATCTGCTTGGCCATCTGGCCGATGTCAGCATCGGCAAAACGGGCAGCTTCTGCCAGCAGCCGCTCCTGGCGACGCACCACGTTGTGCACCCGGGCCACCAATTCATCCGGGTCAAACGGCTTGGGGATGTAGTCGTCGGCACCGGCCTGGAAACCACTGATGCGATCGGCTGTCATCCCCTTGGCGGTGAGGAAGATCACCGGGGTGCCCCCCAGCCGTTCGTCAGCCCGCAGCAGCTTGAGCAAGCCATAGCCATCGCAGCGGGGCATCATCACGTCGGTGATGACCACATCCGGCAACAGCTCCTGGGCCTGGATCCAGCCCTCTTCCCCATCGTTCGCGGTGGTCACCTGGAAGCCTTCGTCTTCGAGGTAGGCCTTCACCGCCGTACGCAGGCCGGGCTCGTCGTCGACCAACAAAATCCGGGCCGGCGGCTGGGGCTCGCTGGGCAGCTCAGACACCTGTTCAGACAGCTGGTCAGGATGCTGGTCAGCAACCTGGTCAAGCAAAGGCTCTGCAGCCGGATCTAGGGCGAGCTCGGGGGCGAGATCGGAGGGGGAATCTGGGTTCATGGCAGCCAGTGTGAACGCTGTTAGCGGGAGCGTCCAGGCAGGATTTGCTCGGATTCCCGAAGGGCTCCGCTGTAGCCCAATTGGCGGGCCAGAGGGCCCAGGGTGGCGGGATCCTTCCCCGCCTGCATGGGGAAACAGGTGGCCCACCAAACCAGGTGATTGATGCGGTTGCCGGGGTGGATCGCCCCGCCGGGATTGAGCTCGCGCACGATCAAGTTGGAACCATTGCTGGTGACCCGCATCGGTGCTTCCGGACTGCAGCGGATCGTTTCGCTGATCACGGACATGTCGTTTGGCAACTCATCCCAAACCTTGATCTGGAACAGGCCGGGGGTTTTGGCATCGGCCTTGACGTCATACACCCCGATCAAATGGGTGCCATAGGCCACCGGACGCTGCCAGATCACCATCAGGCCCTCCGGGCGTGCCTCGGCCGGATCTGACTTGGTCTGGCTGCCAGCCCAGGCTGGCTGGAGCAAACCGGCGAGCACCAGGATCCCCATCAGGGGCTTACGCAGGGGGGTTCGCAAGATTGTCAGCATGGACCCATGCTCGCCTACCTCGACCACCACGCCACCACCCCCTGCGATCCAGCGGTGGTGGACGCCATGGCGCCCTGGTGGAGCGAGCAGTTCGCCAATCCCGCCAGCCGCCTGTACCGGCCGGCCCTAGAAGCCGCCGCCGCCGTGGCGATGGCCCAGGGCCAGGTGGCCCGGGCCCTGGGGGCCAGCCCCGAGATGGTGATCTTCACCAGCGGGGCCACCGAAGCCAACAACCTGGCCCTGAAAGGGGTGTGCGAAGCCGCTCTCCAGGCTGGGACTGGGCGATCCCAGGGCCCGCCCCGGCGGCGCTTGGTGAGCCTGGTGAGTGAGCACCGGGCGGTGCTGGATCCCCTGGCCTATCTGGAGCGCCATGGCTTTCCGCTCACCCTGCTGCCGATCGGCCCCAAGGGCCAGGTGAACCTGGAGCAGCTCGACCAGGCCCTGGGCCCCGACGTGCTGCTGCTCTCGGTGATGGCCGCCAACAACGAGATCGGCGTTGTGGCTCCCATGCCGGCCATCGCCGCCCTGTGCAAGGCCCAGGGGGTGCTGCTCCACTGTGACGCCGCCCAAGCGGCCGGCCATATCCCCCTCTCGATGGCCGATCTGGAGATCGATTTGCTCAGCATCAGCGGCCACAAGCTCTATGGCCCCAAGGGCATCGGTGCCCTTCTGGTGCGCCCTGGCGTGCGCCTCGCCCCCCAACTCCATGGCGGCAACCAACAGGACGGCCTGCGGGCCGGCACCCTGCCCGTGCCCCTGGTGGTGGGTCTCGGGGCTGCCGCGGAGCTGGCCATGGCCGACCGCGAGGCCCGGGCGCGGCGGCTGGGGGCCCTGCGCGACCAGCTCTGGGATGGCCTCGCAGGCCTGGGCGGCATACAACGCAATGGCGACCCCCAAGCCTGCCTGCCCCACAACCTCAACATCACGGTGGCTGGGGTCGATGGCACCCAGCTGCATCAGCGGCTGCGGCGTCAGATAGCGGTAAGTAGCGGCTCGGCCTGCAGCCAGGGCAGCCCATCCCCGGTGCTGTCAGCCCTCGGACGCACCCGCCAAGAGGCCG
>CANHGA010000165.1 GCA_947460085.1 Synechococcaceae cyanobacterium | reverse complement strand
CTGGGCGCTAGGCGGTCCGGGTTTGTGATCGGGGGCGGGATCACAGCGTCTTGTCCCCCAGAAGCGCTGGCCTCTGCTGGATCATCCCGGTTGGCAAGCACTTCAAGATTGGCAAGATCTTCAGGGTTGGGAAGGTCTTCGGGATTGGCGATGGCATCGGGAGTGGTGCTTGGCAGCTCGGCGGCGGGCTCCTCCGTGGCTGGCTCCTCCGTCCGATCTACCAAGACCGTTGGCTGATTAGCAGCGTCGTCATCAAGCCGTTCTGAATTGGGGCCTGAAGACTCAAGTGCCAGGGCTGGATTGTCCTCCAGCAGGCTTTGGTCGACGTTGTCGCCTGGTCTGTTCTCAAGCGCTGGTGTTGCCGATTCCCTGCCCCCGGCTTCAGCGCTGTTGGGGGCGCTGATCTCGGTTTCGCTTTGCGCAGGTTCGGGCTCCGCAAGCTGGGGCTCTGCGGCTTGGAGCTCTGCGGCTTGGGACTCGGTGGCTTGAGGCTCTGGTTCCTCAACAGCCGCTTGGGGCTGCACTTTGGGCTGGGGTTTGGGCTCGGGTTCCGGTTCGGGTTCCGGTTCGGGTTTGGTTGTGGGTTGGGGTGGCGGTTGAGGGGCTGGTTCAGGGGTTGGAATTGGCGCCGCCAAGGCTTTGAGCTTGGTTGGACGGGGCGCGATTGGAGTGGGGCTTTGGCCCACAAGGCTGGCCAGTTCCTCGGCGCTGAGGCGGCCCAGCTGCCAGCGAGGTTTGGGTGCCGAGGCCTTGAGCACCAGCTCTGAAACCAGACTGTTAAAGGGAGGGTTGAGGGGTTTGCCCCGCCCATCGAGCAGCTCGAGTTGGAGGCTATTGCTGCCGCTGGTCCAGCCCTTGAGCCAGATCGGCACGTTTTGATCGGTAATGAAGCTGTCCCCATTGATGCTGACCCGCAGCCTCCAGCTGCCGTCGTTGTCGCGCAGGTGCTGCAGGGGGGCATCCAGGAGCAGCCAATCCAAGAGCACGGGCTCGCTGCTCACCACCCCGAGGGGGCTCACGGGTAGGAGTTGGGGACTGCCGGGTTTTGGCACGGTGAGGGGGTTGGCGGCGACCCGGTCGACGCGGATTTGACTCGCTGCTCCCGAATTTTTTGCGGCTTCACCCCAGGGCTTGGCGGCGTAGGCCGTAATCCGATGGCTTCCAGGCGTTAGGGCAGGGAGGGTGAGCTGGAGGGAATCGCCCTGAGGCGTGGAGCGGTGCTCTGTTAAGCGGATCGGTTCCTGGTCGTCGATCTGAATCACCACATGGGGCCCCAGCCCAAGGGCGCCTCCGTCTGTGAGGGGCCAATCCTGGGCCAGCAGCTTCAGCGTCCAGTTGCCATTGGGCAAGTTGGTGCCGTCGGCGGGCGCCAGGAGCGTGACGCGGGGTTGGCGATCGGCCAGGGCTGCTTGGATCTGTTGAACCGCCACGGGCGGGGGCAGCTCCTGCAGATGGCCATCGGGGGCGCTGGTCCTGATCAGGGGTCTGAGTTTCTCCAGGGGGCCTGGGCCTTCCGCCTGGCTTGCTGCTTGGACCGGAGGGCAGAAGGGCAGCAGCAGGGCTAGGCCAATCGCCACACCCATGGCAACGGTTTTGCCAAAGGCACAGGCTTTTCCAAAGGCAGAAGCTTTGCCCCAAAAGGCCCGCAAGCGGCTGTGCCAAGGACGCCTGGCTGCGGTTGGATCGGTTGCGCGACCTGCCCTCAAGCTGTCTTCACCCTGGTGTGATCTGCCCCCATTGTGCTGGCAGCTGCCGCCCCCTGAATTGGTTTTAAAAAGGGTCGAAAGATTGCGTGGCTTGATTATATTTCGCTGGGGTCAAAAGTGGCCCTGGCCATGATTCTTTGCCTCTGGCAGAGCCCAGTGGTGGCCAGGGAAGCGCCGGGATTGAACCTTTGTAACTGAGACCCTAACTGGCTCGGAAACGGAGCTTATAGTCCGACCAGCGGTCCCCTATCTGGGGCCCAAAGCACCAGTTGCGGCAACCGTTTTCACGTTTTTCGTGAAGGTGGTTCCAGGCTGGAGCCCATGGCTTGTTAGGTGGTTTCGGCCGCCTTTGGCCATGGGGCCCACGGTGGGTTCCCCCTCGCTTCGCGCGATGGGTCCCGTCGACAGGGGTGGACCCCCACCTCGACCCCGTCCCTCGAGGAACGTCTCGATGACCATTAGCCCACCAGAGCGTGGGGAAAAGGCGAAGGCCATGGTCGACCGGGTGAACAACCCGGCCACCTTCGAACTGTTCGGCAAGCCCGGCCATTTCGATCGCAGCCTCGCCAAAGGTCCCAAAACCACCACCTGGGTTTGGAACCTCCACGCCAACGCTCACGACTTCGATAGCCACACGAGTGACCTCGAAGAGGTCTCTCGCAAGATCTTCTCGGCTCACTTCGGCCATTTGGCCGTCATTTTCATCTGGCTCAGCGGCGCCTTCTTCCATGGAGCCCGCTTCTCCAACTTCACTGGTTGGTTGGCCGATCCCCTGCACGTGAAGCCTTCCGCGCAGGTTGTCTGGCCAATTTTCGGCCAGGAAATCCTTAATGGCGATATGGGTGCCGGCTTCCACGGCATTCAGATCACCTCCGGCCTCTTCCATGTCTGGAGGGCCTGGGGCATCACCAATGAAACGCAGTTGATGGCTCTGGCCATCGGTGCTTTGGTGATGGCTGGATTGATGCTCAATGCGGGCGTCTTCCACTACCACAAGGCAGCTCCAAAGCTCGAGTGGTTCCAGAACGTTGAGTCGATGCTCAACCACCATCTGGCCGGCCTACTCGGACTGGGTTCCCTGTCCTGGACAGGTCACCTGCTGCATGTGTCCCTGCCCACCAATGCGCTGATGGATGCCATCGACGCCGGCAAGCCGCTGGTGCTCAACGGCAAAACCATCGCCACCTACGCAGACATTCCCCTTCCCCACGAGTTCCTGAACCAGGACCTGATTGCCCAGATTTTCCCCGGTTTCGGGGCGGGTATTTCAGCCTTCTTCACGGGCAACTGGGCCGCTTACAGCGATTTCCTCACCTTCAAAGGTGGCCTGAATCCTGTAACCGGCAGCCTCTGGATGACCGACATCGCCCATCACCACCTGGCGATCGCGGTGTTGTTCATCGTGGCCGGTCACATGTACCGGACCAACTGGGGCATCGGTCACAGCATCAAGGAAATCCTTGAGGGTCAGAAGGGCGATCCCCTCCTGTTCCCTGCGACCAATGGTCATGACGGACTCTTCGAGTTCATGACCACCTCCTGGCACGCCCAACTGGCTGTGAACCTGGCGATGCTCGGCTCCCTGAGCATCATCGTGGCCCAGCACATGTACGCGATGCCTCCCTACCCCTACATCGGGATTGATTACCCCACCCAGCTGTCGATCTTCACCCATCACACCTGGATTGGCGGTTTCCTGATTGTTGGTGCAGGTGCCCACGCCGCCATCGCGATGATTCGCGATTACGACCCCGCCAAGCACGTCGATAACGTGCTGGACCGGGTTCTCAAGGCGCGCGATGCCCTGATCAGCCACCTCAACTGGGTTTGCATCTGGCTGGGCTTCCACAGCTTCGGCCTCTATATCCACAACGACACCATGCGTGCCCTGGGTCGTCCCCAGGACATGTTCAGTGACTCGGCCATTGCCCTGAAGCCTGTCTTCGCGCAATGGATCCAAGGCCTCCACGCCGCCGCCGCTGGTAGCACTGCACCCAACGCCCTTGCGAGTGTCAGTGAAGTGTTCAACGGCACCGTTGTGGCTGTGGGTAACAAGGTTGCTGCCGGTCCGATCCCCCTGGGAACGGCCGACTTCATGGTTCACCACATTCACGCCTTCACGATCCACGTCACCGTGCTGATCCTGCTGAAGGGCGTGTTGTATGCGCGTAGCTCCCGCCTCGTCCCCGACAAGGCCAACCTGGGCTTCCGCTTCCCCTGCGACGGCCCCGGCCGTGGCGGTACCTGTCAGGTGTCGGCTTGGGACCACGTGTTCCTGGGCCTGTTCTGGATGTACAACTCCCTCTCGATCGTCATTTTCCACTTCTCCTGGAAGATGCAGAGCGATGTTTGGGGAACCGTCAACGCTGACGGCAGTGTCCAGCACATCACCAATGGCAACTTTGCCCAAAGCGCTATCACCATTAACGGTTGGTTGCGTGACTTCCTGTGGGCCCAGGCCGCACAAGTGATCAACAGCTACGGCTCGAGCTCAAGTGCCTATGGCCTGATGTTCCTGGGAGCCCACTTCATCTGGGCATTCAGCTTGATGTTCCTCTTCAGTGGCCGCGGCTACTGGCAGGAGCTGATTGAGTCCATCGTCTGGGCTCACAACAAGCTGCGGGTTGCTCCGGCTATCCAGCCTCGGGCGCTCTCCATCACCCAGGGTCGTGCCGTCGGTGTCGCCCACTATTTGTTGGGCGGTATCGCAACCACCTGGGCTTTCTTCCTGGCCCGCATCGTCGCGGTCGGCTGACCTTTACTGACCTTTCCCAATGGCAACGAAATTTCCTTCGTTCAGCCAGGGTCTGGCACAGGACCCGACAACCCGCCGGATTTGGTACGGCATTGCCACGGCTCACGACTTCGAGAGCCACGACGGCATGACCGAGGAGCGGCTTTACCAAAAGCTGTTCTCTACCCACTTCGGTCACCTGGCCATCATTGGCCTCTGGGTTTCGGGCAACCTGTTCCATATCGCCTGGCAGGGCAACTTTGAGCAGTGGGTCGCCGATCCTCTGCATGTCCGTCCCATCGCTCACGCGATTTGGGATCCCCACTTCGGCGAAGGCGCGATTGCCGCCTTTACCCAGGCTGGTGCTTCTTCTCCGGTGAACATCGCGTTCTCCGGTCTGTACCACTGGTGGTACACGATCGGCATGCGTACCAACGCCGAGCTCTATCAGGGTTCCATCTTCATGATGATCCTGTCGGCTTGGGCCCTGTTCGCTGGCTGGCTCCACCTTCAGCCCAAGTTCCGGCCTTCCCTGGCCTG
>CANHGA010000164.1 GCA_947460085.1 Synechococcaceae cyanobacterium | reverse complement strand
GGCTGTGGCTCGGGAAGCAGGGGTGCCCTTTTTCCTCATTTCCGGCTCCGAATTTGTGGAGCTGTTTGTGGGCGCAGGCGCGGCCCGGGTGCGGGATCTGTTTGAAGAGGCCAAGAAAAAGGCCCCTTGCATCATTTTCATCGACGAACTCGACGCCATCGGCAAGAGCCGCGCTGGCTCCATGGGCGTTGTCGGTGGCAACGACGAACGGGAGCAAACCCTCAACCAGTTGCTCACCGAGATGGATGGCTTTGCCTCCAAGGACAAACCGGTGATTGTGCTGGCGGCCACCAACCAGCCCGAAACCCTCGATGCCGCCCTGCTGCGCCCAGGCCGCTTCGATCGCCAGGTGCTGGTGGATCGCCCCGACCTCTCCGGTCGCAAGATGATCCTCGACATCTACGCCAAGAAGGTGAAGCTGGAGCAGGCGGTCGACCTCGACAAGATCGCCCAGGCCACCAGTGGCTTCGCCGGTGCCGATCTGGCCAACCTGGTGAATGAGGCGGCCCTCCTGGCGGCCCGGGCCTACCGCACCCAGGTGGCCCAGGGGGATCTCAACGAAGCGATTGAACGGGTGGTGGCTGGCCTCGAGAAGAAGAGCCGGGTGCTCCAGGACGACGAGAAAAAAGTGGTGGCGTTCCACGAAGTGGGCCACGCGATCGTGGGTCACCTGATGCCTGGCGGCAGCAAGGTGGCCAAGATTTCGATCGTGCCCCGGGGCATGAGCGCCCTGGGCTACACCCTGCAGCTGCCCACCGAAGAGCGCTTCCTCAATTCGAAGGAAGACCTCGAAGGTCAGATCGCCACCCTGCTGGGCGGCCGCAGCGCTGAAGAAATCGTGTTTGGTGAAGTCACCACCGGAGCCGCCAACGATCTGCAAAGGGCCACCGACATCGCCGAACAGATGGTGGGCACCTACGGCATGAGCGAAACCCTCGGCCCCCTCGCCTATGACAAACAGGGCGGCAGCCGCTTCCTCGGGGGCGGCAACAACCCCCGCCGGGTCGTGAGCGATGCCACAGCCCAGGCGATCGACAAAGAGGTACGCGGCCTGGTGGATCAGGCCCACCACAAGGCCCTGACGATCCTGCGCCACAACCGGGAGCTGCTCGAATCCATCTCCCAAAAGATCCTCGAAAAAGAGGTGATCGAGGGCGACGATCTCAAGGACCTGCTGGCCTCCTCCACCCTGCCCGAAGGGGTTACGGCCTAGGCCAGGCCCAAGCCACCAGCCCCCAGGGGCTCCCTATCCATGGAAACCCCCGCCCCCGATTGGATCCCAGACACCGCTAAGCCCACCTATCCGGGCTGGGTGCAGCGCAAGGCCGTCTCCCTGAGCAAGCGGGATCAAAAACGCCATGGCCATGGCGACGTGCAGCAATACCGGCTGGCCATCCATGGGGCCGTGGTGGCATCCAAGGGCCATGACCACTGGACCGGGGAATGGCTCGCCTGGGAGCTGATCGGCACCTATGACACCCGGGAGGCCACCGCCGGAGGCGGCGAGCACAAGCGCAAGTTCGCCCTGCTGCCCAGCGTCGATCAGCGCTCCACTGGCCCGGAGCCGGACTTTGTGATCTGCGCCTGGCGCACCCACGACGCCATGGCCGACATGACCCCAGCCGAGCTGCTGCACTTTTGCCAAATGGTGGTGAACCACAGCCCGCAGCGGGCCAGCAACGCTTGAACTGGCATCCCCATCTCTGGCATCCCACCACCCAGGTGAGCACCAGCCCCCCACCGCTGCAGGTGCGCAGAGCCCGGGGCTGCGAGCTGGAACTCGCCGATGGGCGCTCCTTGATCGACGCCATTAGTAGTTGGTGGGTCACCCTCCATGGCCACGGGGAACCGGCCATCGCCGCAGCCATCGCCCGCCAGGCCCAGGAGCTGGAGCAGGTGATTTTTGCCAATTTCAGCCACGCTCCGGCGGAGGAGCTGGCCACCCGCCTCAGCCAGCTCACGGGGCTGGAGCGGCTGTTCTTCTCCGACAACGGCTCCACCGCCGTGGAAGTGGCCCTGAAAATGGCCTGGCAGTGGTGGCGCAACCAAGACGGGGGTGCCGGTGATGAGCGGCGGCAGCTGATTGCCTTTGGCGGGGCCTACCACGGCGACACCTTCGGGGCGATGGCTGTCGGGGATCGCTCCCTATTCACGGCCGCCTATGAGCCGTTGCTGTTCAATGTCAGCCGCGTGGCCTGGCCCCACACCTGGTGGGGGGATGGGGATGTCGAAGCCAAGGAGGAGCAGGCGCTGCGCGACTTGGAGCAGGCCCTGGCCACCCCCACGGCAGCGGTGATTCTCGAGCCCCTTATCCAAGGGGCCTCTGGCCTACGCATGGTCAGGCCTGCCTTCCTCAGGGCCGTAGCAGCCCGGGTGAGCGCCGCTGGCGCCCTGCTGATCGCCGACGAAGTGATGACCGGCTTTGGCCGCACGGGAGCCCTGTTTGCCTGCCAAAAAGCAGGCATTCAGCCTGATCTGATGGCCCTTTCCAAGGGGCTCACCGGCGGCTTCCTGCCCATGGGGGTCACCATGGCCAGCGAGCGGATCTACCAGGGGTTCATCAGTGATCGGCCAACGGACACGTTCTTCCATGGCCACAGCTTCACGGCCAATCCCCTGGGCTGCGCTGCGGCCCTAGCCAGCCTCGATCTCTTGCAACAACAGCCCGAACGCTTCCAGCAGTTCGAAGGACGCCATCGGCCGCTGCTGGAGCACCTGTGCCAGCACCCCGGCGTCCACCATCCGCGCTGCATGGGCACCGTGGCGGCCTTCGAGGTGGATGCCGGCGAGGCCAGCTATCTCAATCCCATAGGTCTGCAGATCCAACGCCACTGCCTCGAGCAGGGGGTCTACCTCAGGCCCCTCGGCAACGTGGTGTACTTGCTACCGCCGCTCGGCATCAGCAACCAGCAGCTCGAGCGCTGCTACGCGGCGATCTCATCGGCCATCACGGCCTTGCTTTAACCGCGGCCCGTCTTTCCTTGAGCCAGTAGACAGCCCTGACTGTCTTGACCTACAAGGGTTCTTTGAGACGCCCCGATGGCTGGCGCCCACCCAGGCCTGGAATGCCTGATCCCCCTGCGGGGCGGCGACCTTCTCTCCTCCGCAGATCTGAGCCGGGAGCAAACCCTGGCGCTGCTCCAGCTGGCAGCGGAGCTGAAAAGCGGCCAGCGGCAGATTGACCTGGCCGGCAAGGTGCTGGGACTGATCTTCTCCAAGGCCTCCACCCGCACCCGGGTGAGCTTCACGGTGGCCATGGCCCGCCTCGGCGGCCAAACCCTTGATCTCAATCCCCAGGTGACCCAGGTGGGCAGGGGGGAACCGGTGGCCGATACGGCCCGGGTGTTGAGCCGCTACGTGGATGCGCTCGCCATTCGCACCTTCGCCCAGGACGAGCTGACTGAATACGCCCACTGGGCATCGATCCCCGTGATCAATGCCCTCACCGACCTGGAGCACCCCTGCCAGGCCCTGGCCGACTACCTCACCTTGGCCGAAGCCTTCGGCGGCAACCCCCACAACCTCGCTGGGCTCACCCTGGCCTACGTGGGCGATGGCAACAACGTGGCCCACTCCCTGATGCTCACGGGCGCCCTGCTGGGGGTCCATGTGCGGGTGGGCTGCCCCGTGGGCTTTGAACCCAACAGCGAGGTTTTGGAGCAAGCCCAAGCCATTGCCAGTCAAAACGGCTGCCGTGTGGATGTGGTGCATGAGCCCCTGGCCGCTGCCCGCGGCGCCCATGCCCTCTACACCGATGTATGGGCGTCCATGGGCCAGGAAGAGGAGCAGGCCGCCCGGGAACGGGCTTTTTCAGGCTGGTGCCTCGATGAAGCCCTGGTGGCCGAAGCCGACAGCCGGGCCATCGTGTTGCACTGCCTGCCGGCCCACCGCGGCGAGGAAATCAGCGCCGGCGCCATGGAAGGCCCCAGCAGCCGGATCTTCGACCAGGCCGAGAACCGCTTGCACGCCCAACAGGCCCTACTGGCTGCCCTGCTGGGCGGCCTGGGCTAAAAAAAGGAGGGGGCAGGGGGTAGACAAGCGCGCCAGCCTCTGTCAAAAAGGGAGGAGTGGTTCATCTGTATTGCCGATGGTCGATTCCCAGCCCCTGACCGGCGCCCAGCAGGAGCTGTACGACTGGCTCGCCGACTACATCGGCAGCCATCGCCACAGCCCGTCCATCCGCCAGATGATGGAAGCCATGGGGCTGCGTTCCCCAGCACCCATCCAGAGCCGGCTCCGCCACCTGCAGCAAAAGGGCTGGATCACCTGGCAGGAAGGCCAGGCCCGCACCCTCCAGCTCCTGGGCGGACTCACCAGCGGCATCCCCGTCCTGGGGGCCGTGGCTGCCGGGGGCCTGATCGACACCTACGACGACGTGCAGGAGCGGCTCGACCTGGCTCCCGTGCTGGACACCCGGGGGCTCTTTGCCCTCACCGTGAATGGCGACTCGATGGTGGATGCCCACATCGCCGATGGGGACGTGGTGCTGATGGAGCCAGTCCAGGATCCCAGCCGCCTCAAACCTGGCACGATCGTGAGCGCCCTGGTGCCAGGCAGCGGCACCACCCTCAAGCATTTCCACCGCAAGGGAGCCGAGGTGCACCTGGAAGCGGCCAACCCCGCCTACGGCCCGATTGTGGTGCCCGCCGAACAGGTCACCGTGCAAGGCAAGTTGGTGGCGGTCTGGCGCCAGGTTTAAGGAAGCACGAGATCTGGGACCAGACGAATGGCCCAGTCGAACGGCCCAGACCCTGGCGTTGTAAGCTCAATTCGCTTCAGGCAAGGCCTCCGGGCCAAAGCAGAACGCCCAGCGTTCCGCTTGCCAAGCGACCCTATGGGGCCATAGCTCAGCTGGTAGAGCACCTGCATGGCATGCAGGGGGTCAGCGGTTCGAATCCGCTTGGCTCCATAATTCAATGTATTAGCCATCATTCAGCCCCTCACGGGGCTTTTTTGCGGCTACGGCTTTCTGTTGCGCCGAAGCGTT
>CANHGA010000163.1 GCA_947460085.1 Synechococcaceae cyanobacterium | reverse complement strand
TGGACTTGATCTTGGTCTTGGACCTCGAGCTCGCCGGGGTCCAAAGGATCGTCACTGGGGTGGAAGTAGGTCCAAACCTGTTGGGCCAGGGCAGGACCCATGCCGGGTGCACCAGCAATGGCCTCAGGAGAGGCCAATTGGATGGCATCGATGGAGCGGAAGTGGGCCAGGAGGTCTTTGACCCGCTTGGGACCAAGCCCCTGGATGTCTGAGAGGCGCGAGCGCTTCATCCGCTCCCCCCGTTGTTGGCGATGGAAACTGACGGCAAAGCGATGGGCCTCATCGCGCAGTCGCCGGAGCAACTGCACGCCCAGCTGTTCCGCTTCGCTCTCGAGGGGCTCCTTCATCCCCGGTAGGAACACCTCTTCCCGTTGCTTGGCGAGGGAACACACCACCAGATCCTCGTGCAGATTGAGCTCCCGCAGGGCTTCCATCACGGCGGAGAGTTGGCCCTTGCCCCCATCGATCATGACCACATCGGGCCAGTCGTTGAGGCCACCGATGTGCAAAGCGGTGTTGGCTGATTGGCGCAGGGCCTGCAGATCCCCCCCCTCAGCCTTCACCTGGGACCAGCGGCGGAAGCGGCGGCGCATGATTTCAGCCATGGCCATGAAGTCATCGGAATGGCCCGATCGGATCGTGCTGCTCTGAATCTTGTATTTGCGGTAGTGCTGCTTTGCCGGCAATCCATCAATAAAGACCACCTGGGATGCCACCGCATCGCTGCCCTGGATATGGCTGATGTCGAAGCCCTCGATCCGGCGTGGGGGGTGGGGAAGGTCCAGCAATTGGGCCAGGTCTTCGGTGGCTAGCAGTTGCTGCTCGGCCCCCCGTTGGGCCCGTTGCAGTTCATAGGTGGCGTTGCGTTCCACCAGCTCGATCAGATCCGCTTTTTGGGCCCGCTGGGGCACGGCGATCTTGACCTTGCGGCCGCGGCGTTCCCCCAGCCAGTCCTGAATCAAGGCCTGTTGAGGTAGGGCATGTTGGACGAGCAGCTCGGGGGGAATTTCCACCGCATCCACCTGGCTGTAGTGCTCTTCAATCACCCGCTGCAGAATGAAACCGTGGTTGGTGGTCTTGCCATCACAAACCATGGCATCGGCGGTATAGCCGAGGCGGCCGACCAGTTTGCCAGCACGCATTTGAAACAGCTGCACCGCTGCCACCCGCTCATCCGCAACCAGGGCAATCACGTCGCGGCTGACGGAGCTATCGCCAAGGCTCATCTTTTGGCCGGCGGTGAGGGTGTCAAGGCCTTGCAATTGATCCCGAACCCGGGCCGCCGATTCGAAATCCAACCGCTCGGCATAGGTCTGCATCTGGTTGTCCAGCAAATCAAGCAGTTCGTCATTGCGTCCTTGGAACACCATCGCCACCTTCCGCAGGGTTTGGTGGTAGTCGCCCGAGCTGATCTTTTGTTGACAGACCCCTGGGCAACGGCCGATATCGAAGTTCAGGCAGGTGCGATCCCGATAGAGGGGCTGGGGCCGCTGCCTGAGCGGGAAGACCCGTTTCACCAGGGCCAGGGTGCGCCGCAGGAGCCCCACATCCACGTAGGGGCCGTAAAAACGATCGAAGGGGCTACGAAAGCGGCGCTGGCGGGTAATAAAAATTCGTGGATAGGCTTCGCTCCAGGTAATGCAAAGATAGGGATATTTTTTGTCGTCTTTAAGTAGGACGTTGAAGTGGGGCTGGTTCTGCTTAATCAGATTCGATTCCAGGGCAAGGGCTTCTGCCTCGCTGTCGGTCACGATGAATTCAATCTCGCAGATCTGCCGCACCATCAGGGAGATGCGCGGGCTGTGATTTTGAGAATTCTGGAAATAACTCCGAACCCGATTTCTGAGGGCCTTGGCTTTACCGATGTAGAGAATGCGGTCGTTTTGATCGCGCATCAAATAACAACCCGGCTCAGGGGGCACATCCTTGAGCCGGAGTTTGAGGCGTTCGGGTTCTTGGACCAGGGGCAGGGAACCCGGCATCAACCGCCGTATTGCCAGCCGGTGGCACCGAGTTCCAGGGCGGCGCCGTCCCGGTGCAGGGTGGCAGTCTTGACCTCGCCCACAAACACGGTGTGATCGCCATGGTCCACCTGGCCCACAACCTCACATTCCACGCCGCCCAGGCCGTTGTCGAGGATCGGCAGGCCCAACGCTCCCAATTGGAACGGAGCCGCATCAAAGCGGCCGCCCATACCCTTTTGCGGCTTGAAGAACACGGCGGCCAGGTCCTTCTGATCCGCTGCCAACACGTTCAGGCTGAATTTGCCCGTGCGCTGGATCATGCCGTTGCTGGTGGAATCGGCACGAACGGCCATGACCACCAGGGGGGGATCAAAGGATCCCTGGGTCACCCAGCTGGCGGTGAAACCATTGACATCCTCGCCTTCGGTCACGCCACAGATAAAGACCCCATGGGGGATTTTGCGGAGCAGGGTCTTTTTGGCATCTGCATTCAGACCGGAAGGTGAAGCCATGGCCCTGGTGAAATCTCACCCACTCTAGAAAGGGTCGGTGGGCCCATAGGGTGGCAAAAACAAGGTCGAACGATGCGCGCCCTTTACCCGGGAAGCTTTGACCCCCTGACCTTGGGCCACCTGGATCTGATTGAGCGCAGCGCCCGGCTCTTCGATGGGGTCATCGTGGCTGTTTTGCAGAACCCGGGCAAAAGTCCAGCGTTTTCCCTCGACCAGAGGCTTGAGCAAATCCGGCAGGCCACCGCCCATTTGGCCGGCCCCCAATGGGCAACCATCGAGGTGGGCAGTTTCGATGGGCTCAGCGTGGATTACGCCCGGCAGTGCGGGGCAGAGGTGATTTTGCGGGGCCTAAGGGCCATGAGCGACTTTGAATTTGAACTCCAGATTGCCCACACCAACAAGAGCCTGGCCCCCCAGGTGGAAACGCTTTTTCTCGCCACGGCTGTGCACCACAGCTTTTTGAGCAGTTCGGTGGTGAAGGAGGTGGCTCGCTTTGGTGGCGACGTGCGTCACATGGTCCCGACGGGAGTGGCAGACGACCTCTCCAGGCTTTTTAATCGGAGCTCTTCCTAGGGCAGTCATGGCTGAGGCCGCAATCACCGTGCTCGACCAGCTGGATCAGTTGGAGGAGGTGGTGTTGGAAGGCAGTCGCATCCCCTTCAGCGGTGGGCGTTTGGTGAATGAGCAGGACGCCATTGAGGTGATTGATGCCCTCAGGGATTGCTTGCCCGACCAGCTCCAGCTCGCTGTGGATCTGATCCGTCAACGGGAGGAGTACATCAGCCAGGCCAAGAAGCAAGCCGATGAGATCGTCACTACCGCCAGGCGCGAGCGGGAACAGCTGATTAGCAGTGCCTCGATTCGCCAGGAAGCCGAGCGCCAGGTGGCTGAATTACGCGACCAAGCCCGGCTCCAATGCGAGCAGGTTTTGTCCCAGGCCCGTCAGCAGGTTGCCAAGGCCGAGCAGGAGCAGCAGTCCCGGTTGGCCCAGATGGAGCAGCAGTTCGCCCTCAGGCGCCAGCAATTGGAGCAGGAGGCGGCCGACCGCAACCAACAGCTGGTGGCCCAGCACGAGCGGGCCCGGCAGCACGCCATGGCCGAAGTCGACCAAATCCGCCAGGAGGGATTGCGGCTGCAACGGGATAGCCAAGCTGAGGCTGAGCGGCTCCATAACGATGCCCTGCAGTTCCGCCAACAAACCCAGCAGCAATCCGATGCCCTGGTGGCGCGCAGCCGCCAGGAAGCCGCCACGATTAGTGAGGGTGCCAACCGCTATGCCGAACAGGTGCTCGGGGAATTAGAAGGTCGACTCCAGGAGATGGCCCAGGTGGTCCTGGGCGGGCGCCATGAATTGGTCCGCCTCCAGAACCCCGAGGCTGCCCCCCAACGGCGCCCTTCCGATCCCAGGCAGGGCGCCAAACCTTCGAAGCGCAGTCGGCTGGCCAATGGACTGCGGGATCTGGCGGGCTGAGGGCCGCTAGTAGGCCCCTCAGCCCCCGGTACAGAGCTCGACCTTCATCACGGCCATCAACACCTGGCCAATCGTTGTATTGGGGGAGCCAGCCCCATTGCTAATCGCACTCACAAACCGGGGCCCATCGGCCGTAACCAGAACTCCGCTGATGGCCCGCACGCCGGTAATCGTGCCGGTTTTGCCAAGGAACTGGCCCTCCAGCGGGGTGCCTTTATACAAATTTCGCAGGGTTCCCCTTTGGCCAGCAATGGCCATCGAGGCCAGGTAGTTCCGGGCGTAGGGGTGCTGACTCATCCGTAGAAGCAGGCTGGCAATCAGCCGGCTGGTGACCCGGTTGTCCCCACCGAGTCCGCTGCCATCGCCCACCTGGACCCCCTGCATGGGCAAACCCTGCTGGGCAAGCCAGAGCATTGTCCGGCGCTGGGCCTCCGCCAGGTCCCAGGTGCCGGCGGCCTGTCTCAACAGCACCTCAGCCGTGAAGTTGTGGCTCTCGGTATTGGCCAAGCTCAACAGGTTGTGCATGGGAGCTGAGCTTTCCTCATGCAGCAACACAGCCGTAGCGGGCATGGGCTGGCGGGCTGACACCACGCTGAGTTGAACCCTGGTGCCGGCCTGCTTGGTGAGGGTTTTTTGCAGCAAACTTTGCAGCCGGGCAGGGGGATTCATCACCGCGTCATTGATCGCATTGCTGGTGATGGCCAAGCGGGTAATCGGGGCGCCATAGGCGGCGTAGCGATCATCGAGGTGCCAGGCCTTAGGCCACCAGGCCTGGGCAGGTTCCTCCACCAGTTCCAGTTTCACCAGGGATGGCAACGCGCCATTGCCATCCACCCCAATACCAGCTCCACTGCCGCCACCACTGCCAAGGGCCAGGTTCGCGAACCGTTGCAGTTGGGGCAGGGCTAGATCGGGATCGCCCTCACCGGTGAGCCGGTAGGTGCCATCCGTCAGCCGCCAAAGCTGGGTGGTGAGGCGGTAATCCGGGCCTAATTGATCTAGGGCGTAGGCCGTACTGATCAGCTTCTGGTTGGAAGCGGG
>CANHGA010000162.1 GCA_947460085.1 Synechococcaceae cyanobacterium | reverse complement strand
TCTTGCGCTCACCTGAACAGTTCACCGCCGTTGGCGCCAAGATCCCCAAAGGGGTTCTCCTGGTGGGGCCTCCAGGCACCGGTAAGACCCTTTTGGCCCGGGCGATTGCCGGTGAGGCCGGCGTTCCCTTTTTCTCGATGGCAGCCTCAGAGTTCGTCGAGATGTTTGTGGGGGTTGGTGCATCGCGGGTTCGCGACCTCTTTCGCAAGGCGAAGGCGAAGGCCCCCTGCATCATTTTCATTGACGAAATCGATGCGGTCGGTCGCCAGCGCGGCGCTGGGATTGGGGGAGGCAACGACGAGAGGGAGCAGACCCTCAACCAACTGCTGACCGAGATGGATGGCTTCGAGGAGAACTCGGGCGTGATCCTGCTTGCCGCCACCAACCGCCCGGATGTGCTCGACTCAGCCTTGATGCGGCCAGGGCGTTTTGACCGCCGCATCACCGTGGACTTGCCTGACCGCCGTGGTCGCGAGGAGATTCTTTCCGTCCATGCCCGCACCCGGCCCTTGGCCGAATCGGTTTCCCTGGCGGAGTGGGCTAGCCGCACACCAGGATTCTCCGGGGCTGACCTCGCCAACCTGCTCAACGAAGCGGCCATCCTGACGGCCAGGCGACACCAGAGCGAAATTGATGAATCGTGCCTCAGTGGTGCCCTCGAGCGCATCACCATGGGCCTGGCGGCATCACCCCTGCAGGACAGTGCCAAAAAGCGTCTGATCGCCTACCACGAAATTGGCCACGCCCTGCTCACCAGCCTGGTGCCCCATGCCGACAAGCTCGACAAGGTGACCCTGCTACCGCGGGCCGGTGGGGTGGGGGGCTTTGCCCGCACCATGCCCGACGAGGACATCCTCGATTCCGGCTTGATTAGCAAGGCCTACCTCCTGGCCCGGCTCGTGGTCGCCCTGGGCGGGCGGGCGGCCGAGATGGTGGTTTTTGGTCCAGGAGAGGTCACCCAAGGCGCCAGTGGCGACTTGGAAATGGTGAGCCGAATTTGCCGGGAAATGGTGACCCGCTATGGCTTTTCCAACCTGGGGCCCGTGGCCTTGGAGGCCGATGGCGGTGAAGTCTTTTTGGGCCGTGATTGGTTGCGTTCCGAGCCCCAGTACTCCCGTCAAACGGGCAATCGCATCGATCAGCAGGTGCGGGCCCTTGCCAGTGGAGCCCTGGACCGTGCCGTGGCAATGCTGGTACCGCGTAGGGAGTTGATGGATCAGTTGGTGACCCTGTTGATCGAGCAGGAAACCTTGGAGGGGGAGGCCTTTCGGGCCTTAGTCGCCAGTTACGAGGCCACCGGCAAAACGAATGTCCAGGCTGCGTAGGTAGGTCTTTAGGCCCGCATCTTGAATGGGCAACAGGATGGCTTCGCGCCCACTCTCATTGACATGGGCATGCCAATGGCCCGGAGGCGTGATGAACACACCGCCGGCTTGCCAGTCAATGCGCTTGGGATTGTTGATGCCGCCATCCTTGGCTAGCTCAGTGCCAACGAGGGTGTAACAGCCCGGATCACAATCGACGATCAGGTCGAGGGCCACCGATTGGTGCCGGTGGGGCGCTTGGGTGGCACCGGCGGGAACCATGCCGAGCATGGCCCAGAGCACGTGGGTCACCGTGCGGGTCGTTGGCAGGTCACCGTTGGCCAGGAGCACGCTCAACCGGTTGCTTTTGGCACTGCTGGGACATTTGGCTAGGGCTTCTAATTCCTGCCTTAGCGCTTGGCTGCGGTAGACGGTGGGTTGAAAACGGGCGGCATTGGGCACCACGCCTAGGTAGGTGAGTAGGGGGGCGTCATGGACCCAATACAGGACGCTGGTGGTGGAAGCCTCCAGCACGGAATAGTCACCTGGGGGCAGGACAAAAAGGTCGCCCTCTTCCCAGTCAATGGCAACGGCTGGGCAGCCAGCATTGGCTGGGCGACGGCAACTACCACGACCAGACAACACATAAAACAGCTGGCTGGTGGCCTCAGCTTCTGCCTTCAACGCTTCACCGGCAAGGATGCGCAAAAAATGGGCAGCGAGCCCTGGACTTGTGGCAGGACCGGGCCCGTCCAGGCCCAGTTCATCGCTCAAGTCGAGGGGAATCACCCCACTAGGCCCTTCGCTGTGGATCTCAGCTCGCCAATGCCGGTAGGGAATGGGCTCGGTCAGGCCGCTCCGGATTGGATTTGCAGCCTTTCGGTAATCGTAAATTTCTGCCGTGCTTTGGCTGCAACTCCAAAGGGGGCCATCACTGGGCTGGCTGTCAGAGGCTTGAACCATTGATCCAATCTCCTGGTGTGGTGAACAGTTGGGGCTGCTTGTTCCTGCTGCCAACGATGGGCCGCATCAACGTGCTCGATCTCAACCACCAGCAACCGCTGGCACGATCGATACTTCGTCGCCGTCATTGAGGGGCGTGTTTTGGTTGTCAAGGAAGCGGATGTCTTCGCTATTGACGTAGACGTTGAGAAAGCGGCGCAGTTTGCCAGCTTCATCACAAAGGCGACCTTTGATGCCGGGATAACGGCCTTCAAGGGCATCAAGGAGCCCATCAACGCTGGTGGCAGCGAGCTCGGCGGTGGCCTCGTCGTTGGTGAACTTCTGCAGGGGGGTCGGGATCAGAACCTGGACAGCCATGGGGTGCTAGCGGGAGAACGGAAAAGGAGGAACGGGAATCGAAAAGGGTTTCAGCCGGCTTGGGAACGCTGCCAGGCGGCTTTGAAGCTATCCAACGTGGCTTCGATCAGATAGGGCTCACCGATGGAGGAGGCGATGGCTTCGGTGGTCTTGAGGCCGTTGCCGGTGATGTAGGCCACGGTGGTTTCGTCGGGGTTGATTTTGCCCGCTTCCACCAGCTTTTTGAGCACGGCGATGGTGGTGCCACCGGCCGTTTCGGTAAACACGCCTTCGGTTTCAGCCAAGAGCTTGATGCCCTCGATGATCTCGTTGTCGTTAACGGCAGCGATGGTGCCTTTGGTTTTGTTGGCAATGTCGATGGCGTAGGGCCCATCAGCTGGGTTGCCAATGGCAATCGACTTGGCAATGGTGTTGGGCTTCACGGGGGTAATGAAGTCCCTTCCCTCGGCGAAGGCTTGGGCGATCGGTGAGCAGCCTTCCGCCTGGGCACCGCTAAAGCGGACGGCTTTTTCATCGACGAGCCCCACCTTGATGAACTCATCAAAGCCCTTGCGGATCTTGGTGAACAGGGAGCCGGAGGCGAGGGGAGCCACGATGTGGTCGGGCAGTTGCCAGCCCAACTGTTCAATCACCTCATAACCCAGGGTTTTGGAACCCTCGGAGTAATAGGGGCGCAGGTTGATGTTGACGAAACCCCAACCAAAGGTGTTGGCCACTTCCGAGCAGAGGCGGTTGACCTGGTCGTAGTTGCCGTGCACCGCCATCAAGGTGGGGTTGTAGACCAAGGTGCCCAGCACCTTGCCCAGTTCCAGGTCACTGGGGATGAAGACGCAGCAGTCGAGGCCGGCGTGGGCCGCGATGGCGGCGGTGGAATTGGCCAGGTTGCCGGTCGAGGCACAGCTCACCGTGGTGAATCCCAGCTCGCGGGCCCGGGTGAGCGCCACCGAGACAACCCGGTCCTTGAAGGAGAGCGTCGGCATGTTGACGCCGTCATTCTTGATATAAAGGCTTTTGAGCCCAAGGCGCTTGGCCAGGTTGCCTGCCTTCAGCAAGGGGGTGAACCCCGTGCCCACATCAATTGGATCCCCTTCAATGGGCAGGAAGTCACGATAACGCCAAATCGAGGCGGGCCCTGCCTCGATGGTGGCGCGGCTCACCTTGTTTTTGATGGCCTCGTAGTCGTAGACGACCTCGAGGGGGCCGAAGCAGACGTCCTCACAGACGTGGCGGGCACTGGCCTCATAGGGGTGGCCGCATTCTTTGCAGCGCAGACCCGTAAAGGTGGAGCGAGAAAGGGTGGCTGTCACGGTCACACCAGGCGATGCACTGAGATTACCAGCGGGATTTAGGGGTCCCAGTTAAAGCCGATTTTGAGAGTCGGGAATTCAGGGCTTGGAATCCTGGTCGTTGGGCTTGCGCCTGGGCTGGCGCTGCTTAGCCTCCATTTCAGTAAGCAACCAAGGCGATCACCTTGCTTCCCTGGTCGCAGCGCTGGAAATGGGGTGGTTGGGTGCTGGTGCCCATCGCCATCGGTGCCGTTGGGCTGTTGGTCCTGGTGGCCAGGCTGAGCATTGAGTGGCAATGGTTTGGTGAATTTGGCGCCCAGGGGATGCTGCTGCGCCGTTGGTTGCTCCAGGTCGCTGCCTTCCTGGTGGTCATGGGCCTGGGTGTGCCCTTGCAATTGCAGCAGTTGCAGCGCTGCTGGCGCCTGCGGCTGGAGGCACCCCGCAAGCAACTGCCGAATTCGCCGCTTCTCGGCTGCTCCAGCTGGACCTTGGTGGGTTTGTTGGGGCTCTTGCTGTTGCTACTGGTGGCCGGTCTCACCTATCTGATGGTGCAGGCCCGTGATTTGATCGCAGCCCCCTTTAGTGGCCATGGGATTACGGGGATTCCCGTGTTCGCTGACCTGCCTCCCCTGCTGTTGGTGGGCTTGGCGATGGGCCTGCTTGTGCCCCTGCTGCGCTGGCCGCTCACCACCTTGCGGATTGCCTTGGCTGCGGCCCTGGCTGGGTCGGCCACGGCGTTGGCTAGGGGCTGGAGCCTCTGGCTGCCAGCCCTGTTGGCCGTGCCCTTCGGCCAATCCGATCCCCTCACGGGCCTGGATCTCAGTTTCACGGTGCTGCAGCTTCCAGCCCTGCGCCTCCTGATCAGCGTCGTACTGGCCCAGGCCATCGTGGGGTTTGCCGGCTGCCTCTGGCTCACCTTTACCGAGGGCTCCACCCTTTCAGATCTGGCCTTTGGGGGCTTGAGTCGCATCCAGCAAAAGGTGCTCCAGCCCCAGTTGGCCGTGATCGCCTTAGCTGCGGCCTTTGCCACAGCCCTATCGCCTTTTGCCCTGATGGTTCAAGGCAGCGGTGTGGCCAGCGGAGCCGGCTTTGTC
>CANHGA010000161.1 GCA_947460085.1 Synechococcaceae cyanobacterium | reverse complement strand
GCCCAGGGCCCCCAAGGTGAGATGCACCTCGTCGCGGCTTGCTTCCTCCAGGTTGATGGCAGGTTCGCCATCCCCATCGCCGTCTCCTGAGCTACCAGCTTCGAGCGAGCTGGCATCCAGTTGGTTTGCAAAGCGTTTCTGCAAGCGGCTGCGTAATTCCACGGCCAGGCGTTCGGCCGTGCGTTTCCCCACGCCGGGGGCCTGGGTGAGGCGGCGTAGGTCGGCGTGCACGATCGCCTGGATGAGTTCGCTGGGTGCCATGGCCCCAAGCAGGCCCAGGGCCATTTGGGGCCCCACGCCGCTTACAGCCACCAATTCGCGAAACAGGTCGCGCTCATGCCTATCGCTGAAGCCATAGAGGGTGGAGGCGTCTTCGCGGATCGAGGCATGGATGTGCAGGGCGGTGGGCGTGCCCACGGCAGGCAGTTGCAGCCACTGCCTGTGGCTTATCTGCACGTCGTAACCGACGCCATGGCAGCGCAATTGCAGCCCGTAGCGCTTGTCGAGTTGCCATGGATCGGCGAGTTCCCCTTGCAGCCAGCCGATCATGGGAACAGTGAATGGCTCCCCATGCTGCCCGCCTCCCCCCCCCGCGGCCCTGGCTTTGCCGGGGTCCTTGGCCTGGTTCCACCGGTGGTGACGGTCCCGATCGTGGCGTTGGTGCTGCTGATCTCCCTGGTGTTGGGCGGTTGTAGTGGTCGGGACCAACCGGCCGCTTCCGTGGTGCAGGGCGCCTTGGCCTTGCAAATCCAACTCACCCAGTCGGCGATTGCCGAGGCACTCCAGCTCAAACCCCCAGGGGCTCCCGAGGTGAGCCATGTGCGGGTGGCAAGCACCGATCCCGTGCGGATCGGCGAAGGCCGGGGCGTGCACCTCAAGGGAGAGTTCGACTGGCGCTTGGCCGGTGACCCGGTGCGGGTGGACAGCCCGTTCGATATTTATCTGCAGCGGGGTGAACGCGGCCAAAGCTGGCGGTTGGCCCGCCCCCAGGCTTCTGAACCTGGCAACAGCCAGGCGTGGATCACCGATCCCCTGCCGGTCTAGGGCTGCTGAGGCTGATCCAGGTGGCGGCCAGCACGAGGCCCGCCCCTGCCAAGGTCCAGGAATTGATCGATTCGCCAAAAACGAACCAGCCCCATAGGCCCGCAAACAGCACTTGGGAATAGCTGATCGCCGTGGCCCGGGCCGCTGGCAGGGCCATGAGGCCGCGGGTGAGGTACACCTGGCCGATCTGGGTGAACAGGCCCACACCCCCAAGCCACAGCCATTCCTGGCCGGTGGGCAGCACCGGATGGAGCCACACCAGGGGCAGGCTTAGGGGGAGGGCCACCAGGGGGAAATAGAAGACCACCACCAGCGGATGTTCGCTATGGGCCAAGGAGCGCACACTCACATAGGCCAGGGAGGTCAGCACGGCTCCAGCGATGGCAATCGCCACGGCCCCACTGGGCAGGGTTAGGGCGCCCCCAAAGATGGCGGCCGGCTGGGCCACCAGCAACACCCCAAGCCATCCCACGGCCATGGCGACCACTAAACGCTTGCCGAATTTTTCGCCCAGGCCGAGCCAGGCCAGCAGGGCCGTGAAGGTGGGATAGAGGTATTGGAACACCGTGGCCGAGGCGAGCGGCAGGCTGGCCAGGGCGGAATACACGCAGAGCAGGGCTGCGCTGCCCAACACGCCCCTGCCGATCAAGAGCCCCTTGCGGGTTCCCCAGGGGGTGACGCCGGCGCGCTTAAGCAGCCACCAGCTCAAGGCCACGCTCACCACGCTGCGGGCCAGCACCACCTCCGCCGCGGGGATGTGGGCCCCCACCTTCTTCACGCACAGGCCCATCAGGCTGAAGCTCAGCGCGCTGGCCACCATGGCCAGCGCTGGCCGATGCCGCCGGTCAGAATCAACGCTCGGATCGATTGATGCCCCCGCGTTGAGCCTGCCCCGTCTCCACCCCCGCACGATTGAGGCCGTTAAGGAACGCGCTGACATCGTTGATGTGGTGGGTGAGCACGTGGTGCTCAAAAAGAAGGGGCGTGAATACGTCGGGGTTTGTCCCTTCCACGACGACAAATCGCCGTCGATGACGGTGTCACCGGCCAAGCAGTTCTACTACTGCTTCTCCTGTGGTGCCGGCGGGAACGCCATCAAGTTTTTGATGGAGCTCCAGCGCAACAGCTTCAGCGATGTGGTGCTGGAGCTGGCGCGCAAGTACCAACTGCCGATTGAAACCCTCGATGGCCCCCAACAGGAGCGCCTGCGCAAGCAGCTCTCCCGCCGCGAGCAGCTTTACAAGGTGCTTGCCCTCGCTGCTGGCTGGTTTCGTAGCCAGCTGCGCAGTCCTGAAGGCCAGGGGGCCCTTACCTATCTCACGGCTGAGCGCGGGCTGAGCGAGGCCACCCTCGATGGTTTTGAACTGGGGTACGCCCCCCAGCAGTGGGATGGCTTGCTTAAGCATCTCCAGCAGGTGGAAGGTCTGGGGCCCGAGTTGCTCGAGGCCGCCGGGTTGGTGGTTCCCCGCAAGGGGGGCGATGGCTTCTACGACCGGTTCCGCCATCGGGTGATGGTGCCCATCAAGGACCGCCAGGGACGGGTGATTGGTTTCGGTGGGCGCAGCCTTGATGGCGGCGAACCCAAGTACCTCAATTCCCCGGAAACCGAGGTGTTCGAGAAGGGCAAGAACCTGTTTGGCTTGGATCGGGCCGCCAGTGCCATCCGCAAGGACGACCGGGCGGTGGTGGTGGAGGGCTATTTCGATGTGATCGCCCTGCATGCGGCGGGCATCACCAATGCCGTGGCCTCCCTGGGCACGGCCCTCAGCAGCCAGCAGATCACCCAACTCTGCCGCTGTTGCGATGGTCGCCGGCTGATCCTCAATTTCGACAGTGATGGGGCTGGGGTGCGGGCAGCCCAGCGGGCGATCGGGGAGGTGGAGCAATTGGCCCTCCAGGGCCAGCTGGAGTTGCGGGTGTTGCATCTGCCCTCAGGCAAGGACCCCGACGAATTCCTCAAGGACCACGGCGCTGGCGACTACCGCGCCCTTTTGGATCAAGCCCCCCTTTGGCTGGATTGGCAGATCGAGCAGGTGTTGGCTGATCGGGATTTGGGTAAGGCCGACCAGTTCCAGCAGGCCGTTTCCAACCTGGTGGCCCTGCTGGGCAAACTCCCCCAGAGCGCCGTTCGCAGCCACTACCTGCAGCGGGTGGCCGAGCGGCTATCGGGCGGACAGGCCCGCATGGCGATCCAGCTGGAGGACGACCTCCGCCAGCAGGTCAAGGGCCAACGCTGGCATGGCCGCTCTCAGAAGTGGGAGCAGCCTGGGGAGGCGGGGTTGCGGGAGCGGGCCGAGGCCGAGTTGTTGCGGTTGTATCTCCACTGCCCCTCCTACCGATCCTCGATTCGGCGGGAGCTGCGCCAGCGCGATCTCGAAGACTTCGCCTTGCAGCACCACCGGCTGCTCTGGGCTGCCATCAGCGGCTTGGAAGAGGACAACCTCGGCGTGGGCCGGATGGAGGCCATCAACCGCGGCAATGACCCCGGTGATGACTTGGGCGATTTGGACCTACCGCGGCTGCTGAGCGACCAATTGCTGGTGGAGCAAAGCGCCCTGCTCACGCGCCTGACGCCCCTCCTGGAACCCAACGAGCTGCAGCTGATGGGTTTGGCCCAGCCCTTGCTGCAGCTCCGGGGGGCCACCGCGGCCTTGGAGCGCCAGCGGAGCCTCAAGCGCTGCCGCCACCTGCTGGATGCCTGGAGCAGTCAGCGGCTGGAAACCCTCGAGCGTTGCATTGCGCTGCTGCTGGAAGAGGAGCGCCGCGAGGCCGATGCCTCTGCTTCAGGCCTGGCACCGGTGAGTGACATGGAAAGCCGGATTGACAGCCTCTTTGCTGACCTCAACGGCGATGCCCTGCGCTTCCAGGATCTCTATTACAACGAGCGCCGCTATCTCACCGAGTTAGACAGCCGCCGCTGCGCTGGCTACGAAGAAGTGGTGCAACAGGACAGCCCTGAAGCCCTCACCGCTTGAGGCTCTTGTGTAGCTGATACCCAGGGTCGAGCCAGCAGCGCGGTAGCGGTTCCCCGGAGGGAAAGATCAGATCCGCTTTGGCAAACCGTTCCGCTTCCTGCAGCTCTTCTCCAGCATGGAAACGACCCATCACGTGGGCTTCAAACGGATCAAACAGGGGTGTTGGGCTGAGCAGCTCAACCAGGCTTCCATCACTGCGCTGTTTGAGAAACATCGTCGGGAGCCAGCCAGCGCAGCGATGGTTTTGGTCTAACGACGTCCGTGGATCGCTTCTTGGTTGTGCCTTGGATGTGAGGCATGGGGCGCCATGGTGCGCCGGCTTAGTTTGGGTTGGCGATATGGGAGTGGCCATGACCTTTTTTGAGGTGCTCTGGCATGGCGAAGGCATCGGCGATGGCGCCGACTTCGAAGAAGCCCTCGCCAGCTACGTGGCGGTGAAGCCTGAGGAGGGAACCTGGCACGAGGCCTGCGCCGAGCCCGGGGCTTCCCCTTGCATCAAGCGTTATGGCTCGTTCGATGCCTACCTCGACAACGCCGATGAGCTGGAAACCATTCCGGTCACAGCGGCCATGATCGAGGCTGCCCTGGACCAGCTGCCGTGAGCTCCCCAACCCCTGGTGGAGCTGGCCTCGATTTGGCCCGGTTTACCCCGGTCAACGACCTGTGGCCCCAGCTGGTGGAGCGGTTAGGCCTCGAGAGGAGCAGCCGTGCTGTGCAGCAGGCCCTCGATCTTCAGGCCATGCGTGGTGATGCCACCACGTTGCCTGTGCTGCTTTTGGAAACCTGCGGCGTGGCTTTGATCCATGCCGAAGCTCTACGGGCCCAACTGGGGTTGGCCGGTGCGGCTGAACTCCAGGTGTTGTTGGTGAGTCAGCCCAGCCTTCGCTTGCAGTTGCTGCAGAGCTTTTAATCAGCCGTCATTTTGTTTAGGCATAAACAATCGGGATCTCGTCCAGGCGGGCTGTGGGCTCACCAGAGATTCAATAGGTGGGGTAGCACCCGTAT
>CANHGA010000160.1 GCA_947460085.1 Synechococcaceae cyanobacterium | reverse complement strand
TACACTCTTTCCCTTCGCCTTCCACACCATCGAGAACCGCGATGCCGCTCTGCCCCCCCTGATTGCCGCTGGCATGGGCCCCTGGGTGGCCGGCTGCGACATCTGCCAAGACGTCTGCCCCTGGAACCACCAACCCCTGGAGAGCAGCCGAGACCCCGATCTCCAACCCAGACCGTGGCTCCTGGAGCTGGCGGGAGAAGGGGCCCTGCACTGGGATGACGCCACCTGGGATGAAAGGCTGCGGGCCTCAGCCCTGCGGCGGATCAAACCCTGGATGTGGCGCCGCAACATTGCAGCAGCCCTGCGAGCAACCAAGGGCAATCCCTAGGCTAGGGGCCCCTGTTGAGACTCCATGGCACCCCGCTGGCTGCGCGCTGGAGTAGCCGCTCCGCTACTGCTCGGGGTGTGGGTGGGGGAAATGCCAGCGGCCAAGGCCAACTTTGTGCCCTACGTCTACGTACCCCAACGGGTGGAGCTCGAGGGGGCTGGCCTTGGTATTGCCCAAGCAGCCGCGCGGCTCTTGCGGGTGGGCCAGGCCAATGAGGCTGCCCGCCTGGCCGCCCTCACGGTGCAATTGCTGCCCGATGACCCCCGCGGCTGGTTGCTGCTCGCCGAAGCCCAGCTGCGCAGCAAACAATTGAAAGAGGCCGGCATTTCCCTGGCCCAGGCCAAGCAACTCGACCCCCGCAACCCCGGCATCTGGTTTGCCCAAGGCTCCCTAGCCCTACGGGAAGGCAAGCCCAAAGACGCCATTGGCCTGCTGGAGCAGGGGCTCAAATTGGATAGCAAGAATGCCGGCGCCTACTTCGACATCGGCAACGCCCACATCCAGCTGGCGCAATCGGCAGCAGCGCTGGTGGCCTTTGAAAAGGCAGCCAACCTGCGCCAGGGCTTCTGGGAAGCGATCAACAACCAGGGGTTGGTGCTGTTTGACCAAGGCAAAACCAAAGATGCGATTGGCCGCTGGCGCCAGGTGCTGAAGCTCAAGCCGGATGCGGCCGAACCCACCTTGGCCCTGGCGACAGGCCTGTTTAGCCAAAGCCTGGCCAACCGCCAGGAGGCCCTGGAGCTGGCCAACAAGGCCCTCACGGGCGATCCCAACTACGTGCTGGAGAGCTACCAAAAAGACCAGCTTTGGGGACCCAAATTGCGGCAGGCCACCCAGGAGCTTCTGCGTCAAAACGAGCTCAAGTCGGTCGTGGAGCGGGCGAAGGCCAATGCCAATCCCGATGGTGATAACGGCGACGATGGCTAGGCAACAGACGACCTAGGCCTTCAGGGGTCTCGACACCATCTGTAGGCTGAGCCCCAACTTCAGCCTTCTCACCGCAGCACCGGATGGCCGAGGAGCGCCCCAGCGAGCAGAGAGAGCGGCCAGAGGATCCCCGCATCCAACCGATTGCGCTGCATCAGGAGATGCAGCGCTCCTACCTCGAGTACGCCATGAGCGTGATCGTGGGGCGGGCCCTACCGGATGTGCGCGATGGCCTCAAACCGGTGCAACGGCGCATCCTGTTTGCGATGCACGAATTGGGGCTGACCCCCGATCGCCCCTACCGCAAGTGCGCCCGGGTGGTGGGCGATGTCCTTGGCAAATACCACCCCCACGGCGATCAAGCCGTCTACGACGCCCTGGTGCGGTTGGTGCAAACCTTCGCCAGCCGCCATCCCTTGCTCGATGGCCACGGCAACTTCGGCTCGGTGGACGACGATCCACCGGCGGCCATGCGTTACACGGAAACGCGGCTCGCCCCCATCGCCAACGAGGGGATGCTGGATGAAATCAGCAGCGACACGGTCGATTTCGCCTCGAACTTCGATGGCTCCCAACAGGAGCCCACGGTGCTGCCTGCCCAACTGCCATTCCTGATCCTCAATGGCTGCACCGGCATTGCCGTGGGCATGGCCACGAGCATCCCGCCCCACAACCTGGGCGAAGTGGTGGATGCGCTGGTTGCCCTGATCCGAAAACCCGATCTCAGCGACGAAAAACTGCTGGAGTTGGTGCCCGGACCCGATTTCCCCACCGGGGGCGAAGTGCTGCTGGGTAGCGGGGTCCGCGAGACCTACCTGGGCGGCCGCGGCAGCATCCCGATGCGCGGCGTGGCCCACATTGAGGAAGTGCAACCCGGCAAGGGTCGCCACAAACGGGGCGCCGTAGTGATTACGGAATTGCCCTACCAGCTCAGCAAGGCCGGCTGGATCGAGAAACTGGCCGAGCAGGTGAACGACGGCAAGATCGGCGGGATTGCCGACATTCGCGATGAGAGCGATCGCGACGGCATGCGCGTGGTGGTGGAGCTCCGCCGCGATGCCAACCCCGAAACCGTGCTCTCCGACCTGCAGCGCCGCACGGCTCTGCAAAGCAATTTCGGCGCGATCATGCTGGCCCTGGTAAACAGCCAGCCGGTGCAACTCAGCTTGCGCCGCATGCTTCAGCAATTCCTGGAATACCGGGAACTCACGATCCTGCGCCGCACCCGCCACGCCCTCAAGCGCTGCGAAGACCGGCTCGAAGTAGTGGAAGGCCTGACCAAAGCCCTGAATGTGCTCAAGCAGGTGATCGAGATGATCACCGCCGCCGCCGATGCGGCGAGCGCCAAGGCCAGCCTCCAGGTCCACCTGGATTTGAGCGAGCGGCAGGCCGATGCGGTCCTGGCGATGCCCCTGCGGCGACTCACGGGCCTGGAACAGGAAAGCCTGCGCAAGGAGGCCGAGGACCTCCGCGTGGAGCGCACGGGCCTGCGCCACCTCCTCGACGACCGCAGCGCCCTGCTCGACACCATGGTGAGCGAGTTCAAGGCCCTGAAAAAGCGCTTCGCCACCCCCAGGCGCACCCGCCTCATCGAGGGCGGCGATGCCCTAGTGGCCCAAAGGGCAGCAGCGGTGCGCCCCAACGCCGAACTGCAACGCCAACAGGCCTTTGCTGCCCTCGCGAGCGAAAGCCGGCTCCTGATCCAGGCCGATGGGTCAGTGAAGATCGTGGCCCCCCAAATGCTGGGCAGACTCCACCTCGATGCCAGCAGTGACCTGGGCGACAACCCCTCACCGGCCCAGGTGATCCTGCCCATCGCCCAACAACCGGCCCTGTTGGCCTTTACCGCTTCCGGCAGGGTGGGGCTGCTGCGCTGGGAATTTGCGGGCCAACAACCCGGCAATCTCGAGCGCTTTCTACCCGACAGCCTGGATGGGGAACGGGTGGTGCAGGTGCTCCCCCTGCCCACGGAAGCCGGCTCAAGCCTGGGCCTGTTGAGCAGCGATGGCCGCTTCAAGCGGTTGCCCATGGAGGAGTTTCAGGAGCTCTCTGGCCGGGCCACCACCGTGCTCAAGCTCAAAGATGGGGTGGAACTCAAGCGGGTGGTGAGCTGCCAAGACGACCAGGAAGTGGTGGTGGCCAGCAGCACCGGACGGCTGCTGAGAATGACGGTGAATGAAGCCAACCTGCCCCTGATGGGCCGGGCCGCCCAAGGGCCCATGGTGATGCGACTGTTGCCGGGCGAAGCCGTGGTGGGAGCTGCCTGCACGGCCACCAGCGTGGTGCTGGCGAGCCATTACGGCCAGGTCAAACGGCTCAACACCAGCGAGATCAGGCTCTGTCAGCGGGGTGATTTAGGCCAGATCGGCCTGCGCTTTGAGCAACGGGGCGACCACCTGGTGGACCTGTGCAGTGGCCTTCCCGGCCTGGTCAGTGGGGTAGTGAGCGATAGCCGCAACTTCCGGTTTACGCCCGCGGCCTTGGAAGCCCAGGACCCCAGCGGACCAGGCCAGAGCTTTGGGCTCAAAGCAGGAGAGCATCTGCAACGGCTGGTGCCGCTAATCAACTGAACTACAGGGTGGCCGCAATCCCCGCGGGCTCGAGCATCAATTTGCTAGAGCGCACCGCCTCTTCCATTTCGATGGGATAGGCGCCGTCAAAACAGGCCGAACAGAAGTTGTTGGAGTTGGCCTTCGCCGCATCGACCATGCCCTGCTTGCTCAGGTAAGCCAGGGAATCCACGCCAAGGTGGGCCGCAATTTCATCCAGGGTGAGGCGCGCCGCAATCAGTTGATCCTGGGTATCGGTATCGATGCCGTAGAAGCAGGGATGGGTCACCGGCGGTGAACTGATGCGCATGTGCACTGCGGTGGCACCGGCATCCCGAAGGGCTGCCACCAACTTGCGGCTGGTGGTGCCCCGCACAATCGAGTCATCGATCACCACCACCCGTTTACCCGCAAGCACATCCGGCAAGGGGTTGAGCTTGACCCGAATGCCCGCCTCCCGCATGGCCTGGGTGGGCTGGATAAAGGTGCGGCCCACGTAGCGGTTTTTGATCAATCCATCCGCAAAGGGAATGCCGCTGAACTGGGAATAGCCGATGGCAGCAGGAATCCCGGAATCGGGAACCCCAATCACGATGTCGGCGTCAACGGGGGTTTCGCGGGCAAGGGTTTCGCCAATGCGTACCCGGTAGCTGTAAAGGGATTCGCCAAAGAAACGGCTATCGGGGCGGGCGAAATAGATCATTTCGAACACGCACAACTTGTGGGGCTCTTGGCACCACTCGCTGCGGCTGGGGGTGGCATCACCTTGGCGGAAGTGGATGATCTCCCCGGGTTTGACGTCGCCGTCAAAGCTGGCGCCAATGATGTCGAGGCCGCAGGTTTCACTGCTCACCACCCACTGGGCCTGCTCCAGCTCACCCATGTGGCCAAACACCAAAGGCCGGATGCCATGGCCATCCCGCAGGGCAAACAGGCCCTCAGGCGTCCCAATCACCAGGCTGAAGGCACCACGACAGCGCCCTGCCGCTTGGCGAATCGCCTGGTCCCAATCCAAACCACCATTGACGGCGCTCTGGAGGGCAAAGGCAATCAGTTCGGAATCGGTGGTGGAGGTGAGTTCGCTGGCAATATCCGCCATCTCTTCGCGCAATTCGGCGGCATTGACCAAATTGCCGTTGTGGGCCAGGGCAAAGGGGCCCGAGCGGGTCATCAGAACCACCGGCTGGGCATTGCAAACCTTGCTGCTGCCCGTTGTGGAATAGCGGTTGTGACCAAT
>CANHGA010000159.1 GCA_947460085.1 Synechococcaceae cyanobacterium | reverse complement strand
GGAGCCCGAGGCAGGCCTGAAGGCCTTGGCGGCCCTGTTGAAGCCGGGCGGAGTGCTGCACCTCTTTTTGTATGCCGATGGCGGCCGCTGGGAAATCCATCGCACCCAGCGGGCCCTCAGCCTGCTGGGGGTCGGCACGGGTGAGGAGGGCCTCCGGTTGGGGCGAGGTTTGTATGAAGTCCTGCCTGAGACCAATCGACTGCGCCGTCACCACGAGCAGCGCTGGGCCCTCGATACCGCGGCGGACGCGAATTTCGCCGACATGTATCTGCATCCCCAGGAGACGAGCTACAACCTCCAACGGCTGATGGCCTTTGTGGCCAGTGCCGACCTTCGTTTTGCGGGGTTTTCTAATCCCGAGGTGTGGGATCCGGCCCGATTGCTCCAAGGCGAGCTGCTGGAGCGGGCCCAAGCCCTGCCCGTGGAGCAGCAATGGGCCCTGATCGAAGATCTCGATCCCGACATCAGCCACTTCGAGTTTTTCCTGAGCCAGGGCGAGTTGGTCCGGTCCGACTGGGGTTCCGATGCGGCCCTGCTGGCGGTCTCGGGCGAACGCAACCGCTGTCTTTGGGGTTGGCCGGGCCTGGCCCTGCTGGATTCCGATATGGCCCCCCTTGATCTCAGCCCGGATGGTTTGGCCTTGATGCAGGCGTTGGAGCTGGCTCCAGCGGGCACTCCCCTGGGGCAGCTCGCCCTGGGCTGGGAGGCCCAGCGGCAGGCTGCAGTGGCGCGCATCTTGGTGGCCCAAAGGGTGCTGCTGCCTGTGCTGGCCTAGGGGGCGAGAACCATTGCTCGGCCTGGCACCTGCCGATGTCGTGATAGATTCCGCGCGCCTTTTCAGGGCTCAGATTCGTTTGTCGGTTTCCGTTCCCTGCTCGCCTGATGCCGACCAATCGGCATCCGATCCCTCCGGGGAAGACGAGCTCAGGGATCGGGCCAACAACGACCTGGCCCTGCCGCAAGTCGACTGCGCGGTTGCCGATTCAGCTCCGGCTGATCCGAGCAATGGCATGGACGATTTCTTCAGACTCCAACGGCGCTTGTTGCTGTTCACCCTGCTGCTTTCAGCCGTAGTCGTGGCCATAACAGCTGTCGTTGTCAGTCCTGCCACGGCTTTCAGCCTGCTGGTAGGCGCGATATCTGGATTCGTGTATCTCTGGCTTCTCTGCCGGAGTGTCTCCCGCCTGGGAGAAAACTCCCGGCGGATCAGTAAGGCCCAGTTCCTGGTCCCAGCTGTCCTGGTTCTGGTGGCTTCTAAGGTTCCGCAGTTGTCGATCTTGCCGGCCCTGCTGGGCTTCTTGATCTACAAGCCTGCTGTGATCCTTCAGGCTCTGCTCGACCGACCAAGTGTTTCTGACGGTTCGCCGTCGTTGCTCCCTCTCCCCGTTCCGTCGCGCTTGCGACCTTGAACTCCCCATTGCTGGCTCCAATGCCTTTCATCCTTCCCTTTGCCGAACTGGAGGTTGGTCAACACCTCTACTGGCAACTTGGCAACTACAAAATCCATGGTCAGGTTTTCCTGAGCTCCTGGGTGGTGATTGGCGCCCTGTTGGCCCTGGTGGTGGTTGGCACCCGCAAGTTGGAGCGGGACCCTCGCGGCGTTCAAAATCTGCTGGAGTTCCTTTGGGACTACATCCGTGAGCTAGCCCGGGAGCAGATCGGTGAGAAGGCCTATCGCGATTGGTTGCCCTTCATCGGCACCCTGTTCCTGTTCGTCTTTGTCAGTAATTGGGGTGGAGCCCTGATTCCTTGGAAGTTGATTCACCTTCCCAGTGGTGAACTCGGTGCTCCCACGGCCGACATCAACACCACCGTGGCATTAGCCCTCTTGGTCTCGTTGGCCTATTTCTATGCGGGTTTGAGCCGCAAAGGTCTGCGGTACTTCGAGTACTACGTGGAGCCGACGCCGATCATGGTTCCCTTCAAGATCATCGAGGACTTCACCAAGCCTCTGTCGCTTTCCTTCCGTCTTTTTGGCAACATCCTTGCCGATGAATTGGTAGTGGCCGTGCTGACGTTTTTGGTGCCCTTGATCGTGCCCCTGCCGGCCATGTTCCTTGGCCTGTTCACCAGTGCGATCCAGGCCCTGATTTTCGCCACCTTGGCTGCCTACTACATCGGTGAGGCGGTGCACGAAGAGCACCACTAGGCACTCTTCTGTTTTGCAGAGACGTCCCACGCTCTGCTAAATCTCCTGCGCGCAGGTCCGGTTGCACCCCGGGCCCATCCCTCGAAGGGATGTCCCAGGCGCAGGGTTTTACTCCCGGTCCACTACGCGCTGTTTGGCGCCACCCATTCCCCACTCCACCATGGATTCCATCACCTCCGCTGCGTCGGTTTTGGCAGCTGGCCTGGCTGTCGGCCTCGGTGCCATCGGCCCCGGCATCGGTCAGGGCAACGCAGCTGGCAGCGCCGTTGAAGGCATTGCTCGTCAGCCTGAAGCCGAAGGCAAGATTCGCGGCACCCTGCTGCTGTCCCTGGCCTTCATGGAAGCTCTCACCATCTACGGCCTTGTGGTCGCTCTGGTGCTGCTTTTCGCCAACCCTTTCGCCGGTTGATCGCAAGGTGAGTGGCTGGATGGTGGGGGTTTGAGCCCCTGCCATCTGGAGCCCCACTTGCCGCTTCCCCGCCCGACCGTTCCAGCGCCCTCGCCCCAATGTCCAGCTGGCTTCTGCTTGCCGAAGCAGGTGCTCAGGAGGGAGGTCTCTTTGACCTCGATGCCACCCTGCCCTTGATGGCAGTTCAGGTGGTTCTCCTCACCTTCATTTTGAATTCGCTGTTCTTCCGCCCGGTCGGCCGGGTCGTAGAGGAACGCGAGAGCTTCATCACCACCAGTCGTGCCGATGCCAAGCAAAAGCTTGCCCAGGCAGAGCGGCTGGAAGCCGACCTCAAGGAACAGCTCAAGGACGCGCGTCAGCAGTCCCAAAAGCTGATCCAAGAGGCTGAGCAGGAGATGGACCGTCTCTATCGCGAGGCAATGGCGATGGCTACGGCCGATGCCAATGCTTCCCGGGAGCAGGCCCGTCGCGAGATCGATGCTGAACGCGATCAAGCCGTGACCAAGTTGAACGCCTCTGCCGACCAGCTCGGTGCCCTCATCGTGTCCCGCCTGTTGGCAACGTCATGAGCATCGTGTTCCTTTCTTTCCCCGTGAGCCATCTTTTGGCGGCCCATGGTTCGTTTGGTCTCAATCTCAACCTGTTTGAGACCAACATCATCAACCTGGCGATTGTCATCTTCGCCCTCTGGAAGTTTCTACCAGGTTTCCTTGGTGGCATTCTCGAGCGTCGCCGTGGAGCGATCCTCACGAATCTCAAGGATGCTGAAGACCGCCTAGTCCAGTCCACCGCTGCCTTGGCCCAGGCCCAAGCTGATCTTGCCGCGGCCCAGCAAAAGGCTGAGCAAATCCGCGCCGATGGCCATGCCCGCGCTGAGGCCTTGAGGCTCGAGAGCGAGAAGCGCACCATTGAGGAGATGGCCCGCCTTAAGCAGGGCGCCATGGCCGACTTGAGCGCCGAAGCTGCCCGGGTAACCGATCAGCTGCGCCGTGAGGCTGCCAACCGTGCCATTGAAAAGGCCTTGGAGGCCTTGCCCGGAAAGCTCGATGCAGCAGCCCAGGCCCGACTGATTGATCAGTCCATCAACACCCTGGAGACCGCCTGATGCCTCTCCTTAATTCGATCGCCACCCCCTACGCCGAAGCGTTGCTCCAGGTGGCTGAATCCCGCGACGAAACCGACGCGGTGGCTGAGCAGGTCAAGGATTTGCTCGCTATTTGGAAAGACAGCGCTGTGTTGCGCGAGGCCATGGCTTCCCCGGTGTTGGAGCCCGAAGCGAAGAAAGCTGCGCTGGCGACTTTGTTCGCCGATCAGTTGACCCCTTCGATGCAGAACCTGCTCAAGCTCCTAGCCGACCGCCAGCGGATTTCTGCCCTCGATGCGGTGCTGGTTCGGTTCCTTGAGCTGTATCGCACGCTGCGCAACATCACCCTTGCCAAGGTGACGTCGGCCACGGAGCTCACCGAAGATCAGCAGGCCCAACTCAATGAGAAGGTCCAGGCGATTACGGGGAGCAAAGCTGTCGAGTTCGACCTCTCCGTCGATCCCAGCCTGATTGGGGGCTTCATCGTCAGCATGGGCTCCCAAGTGATTGACGCCAGCCTGTCTGGCCAAGTGCGCCGCCTTGGCTTGGCGCTCGCCAAGGTGAGCTAGCCCACCTCCAGGCGACCAGCTGGTCGCTGGCCCTTCCGCTTCAACCCTCTCCGCTTCCCAGCCTTTCCTTTCATTCGCCCCGCCTGCGGGGACTTCCTCCCATGGTTTCCATCCGCCCCGACGAGATCAGCGCCATCCTCAAGCAGCAAATTGAGGACTACGACAAGTCGGTTTCGGTCAGCAATGTCGGAACTGTGCTCCAAATCGGCGACGGCATCGCCCGGGTCTACGGCCTCCAGCAGGTGATGGCCGGCGAGCTGGTTCAGTTCGAAGACGGCACCGAAGGCATTGCCCTGAACCTTGAGGACGACAACGTCGGCGTGGTGCTGATGGGTGAAGGTCGCGGGATTCAGGAAGGCAGCACCGTGAAGGCCACGGGCAAGATTGCCGCTGTGCCCGTAGGCGACGCCATGCTGGGCCGCGTGGTGAACTCCTTGGGTCAGCCCATCGATGGTAAGGGTGACATCGCCACCACCGAAACCCGGCTGATCGAATCGATGGCGCCTGGCATCATCCAGCGCAAGTCGGTGCACGAGCCCATGCAAACGGGCATCACCGCGATCGACGCCATGATCCCCATCGGCCGTGGCCAGCGGGAGCTGATCATTGGCGACCGTCAGACCGGCAAGACCGCCATTGCGATCGACACCATCCTCAACCAGAAAGGTGAGGACGTGGTTTGCGTTTACGTGGCCGTGGGCCAGAAGGCCGCTTCCGTGGCCAACGTGGTGGAAGTGCTCCGCGAGAAAGGCGCCCTGGACTACACCATCGTGGTGGCTGCCAGCGCTTCCGAAGCCGCCGCACTCCAATACCTTGCCCCCTACACCGGCGCAGCCCTGGC